>CAYRYX010000084.1:0-4297 GCA_964428755.1 uncultured Bdellovibrionales bacterium
CCTTCGTTATGGCCAATCGTCACCTCCAGCGCTCCGTCGCGATGCAGTCCCTGTATGAGCTGGATTTTTCCGGTTTCAAAGAGGAGACCGAACTCGATGTCGTGAAGCGCAACCTCGATGAGTTCGCGCCGGGACTCGAAGGAGGGGAGCATTTCGCGGAAAAGATCATCGAGGGTGCGGTCAAGGAGCGCGAGACGATCGATCAGCTCATCGTCAAGTGTGCGCCGGAGTGGCCGCTCGACCAGATAGCGTCCGTCGATCGGGCGATTCTGCGACTCGGCATCTACGAGCTCCTTTTCGGTGATTATGACGAGGTGCCCCCAAAGGTGGCGATCAATGAGGCGATCGAACTCGCGAAGTCGTTCGGTTCGGATAGTTCTCCGAAATTTGTGAACGGCGTTCTCGGTACGATCTATCGTGAGATGGGCGAACCGATGAAAGATGACTCCTCGGAGAAGCGCAAGGCGCGCCTGGGAGAAGAAGTCAGTGAACAGGGAACAGGGAGCGAGGAACAGCCAGCTGAGGAGCATTCCGGAACGGAGGCGGATGCGGTCAAGAAGGAAAAGCCGAAAAAGGCGAAGAAGAAAGCAGAGGGAGAGTAGCGTATGGATTTTGATCTCATGATGCCGGTCATTGCGAGCGTAGCGAAGCAATCCAGAAAGTGAGTTTCGAAGGAGATTGCCGCGCTTCGCTCGCAATGACAACGTATGCCATATGGATGTCTTCAATGCGGAGGATTTTTCGAAGAAACTCGGTATCCCGGTGCGGAATAGCGAACTCTTCCAAGAATCCATCACCCACCGGTCGTATCTCAATGAGCACCGTGGGTACAAACTGAATCACAATGAGCGTCTCGAATTTCTCGGGGACGCGGTTTTGGAGCTCATCGTGACGGAGTATCTCTATCACACTTTTCCGAATCCGGAAGGGGAGCTGACGAGCTTCCGTGCCGCGCTGGTGAACGGTGAGATGCTCGCGAATATCGCCGGGCGGATGGGTATCGGCGAATTCCTCCTCATGAGTCGTGGCGAGGCTAAGGATACCGGTCGGGCTCGGATGTGGCTCCTCGCGAACGCGATGGAGTCCGTCATCGGCGCGCTCTATCTCGACTCGGGCTACGACGAAACGAAAACATTCATCGAGAAGAATATCCTTTCGGAGCTTCCGAAGGTACTCGCGGACGGTTCCTATGCCGATCCGAAGAGCCGGTTCCAGGAACTGGCGCAGGAAAAAGCCGGGGTCACTCCGAACTACCGTATCCTCAAGGAATGGGGACCGGATCATGACCGGCACTTCACCGCCGGTATCTTCATCGGTGAGGAACTCGTCGCTGAAGGAGAGGGTGCGTCCAAGCAGGAAGCCCAGCGCAGCGCGGCCGAAGCGGCGCTCGCAGCGAAGGGGTGGGAGTGAGACAGATAACAGTCAACGGCGAACAAATAACGAAGTCCGAATAGTTGACTTTCTGATGAGAAGTGGTAGACTATTTTGTCCGAATAATCCGGACATTTTTTGAGCAGGCGGGTTTGTTTTTTGAAAAAGGAGATTTGTCATGAACGCATACGAGTATCGTTGTCTGATGGAGCGGAAATTCAATGCCATCATGATTCCGGTGGTCTCGATTTTTTTCGGAGTTTTTCTGACTGCGATAGCGTTTTTTGGGTTTGGTGTCGATCCGAAGGTATCTTTCGCTGTTGCCGCTGCCATTGTTTTTGCTGTCGGTTTTGGCGCAATGATTTGGTGGAATGTTTTCGTTTTGCCGAAGGTGCGGGAATTCGAGAAGAAAGGACTTTTCTGTTGATTTATTTTGCTGTTCCAAGGGTGTGCATCCGAACGGATGCAAGCCCTTTTTCTTTTTGCCCGGAATCGGATATACTAAGGGAAATGCCAAATTGCAAATGCCAAATGTCAAATCCGGAATATCGGAATTCGTGTTTGATTTGAAATTTGATATTTGAGCTTTGAAATTCTCCACCATGTTTCTCCGTCGCGTCGAAATTTCCGGATTCAAGTCGTTCGCCAGCCGGACGGTTCTTGATTTTGCCCCCGCCCGCAGCCGAAGCGGTAGCGAGGCGGGCAGGCCCGAAACTTCAAGCGGAGTCCGGGGTATCACCGCAATCGTCGGGCCGAACGGATCGGGAAAATCCAACGTCGCCGACGCGATCCGCTGGACGATCGGCGAACAGTCGAGCAAGAACCTCCGTGGGAAGAAATCCGAGGACGTGATCTTCGCGGGAACAGCGAAACGGTCTAAGATCGGCACCGCGTCCGTGACGCTTTTTTTCGAGAATCACGATCATCGTATCCCGCTCGAATACGACGAGGTATCCATCACGCGCAAGCTCCACCGGAGCGGGGAGAGCGAGTTTCTCATAAACGGCGCGAAGGTGCGTCTCCTCGATATCGCCGATCTGCTCGCGAAGGCGGGTATCGGCAAGGATAGCTATTCCGTCGTCACCCAAGGCATGTCCGATGCCGCACTCAACGCGACCCCCGCGGATCGGCGGTCGATGTTCGAGGACGCCGCCGGCGTGAAACAGTATCAGATACAAAAGGAGCGCGCGCTTCGGAAACTCGTCGCAACGAGGGAGAATCTCGTCCGTGTCGATTCGCTTCTTGCCGAGATCGAGCCGCATCTGAAGATGCTCAAGCGGCAGGCGGAGCGGGCGGCGCAGGGCAAGGACGTCGCTGAGCGGCTCCTCTCCAAGCAGATCGATCTCTACGGATTCCTCTGGCATTCGTTCCAATCCGAAAAGGGGACGCTGTCGGACGAACGTGAGCGCATCGCACGCGAAGCGGCACAGCTCGAGCGTGATACCGACACGCTCCGTGAAGAACTCGGGAAGCTTTCCGGCACGCTCGAGGAGGGCGGGAAGTCGGACGAACTCCTGAAAGAAGCATCCGTATTCCGCGAGCGTCTGAATGCGATCGAGCGCGAACTCGCCATCATCCATGGTCGTGTCGAAGTCGAGGAGGAAAAGCGGAAGGATCGCGAGGAGATACGGACCATCCCGGTCGACCTCGGATATATCCGTAAGGCGCTCGACATGGTTCGCGCCAACCAGGTGACGCTCGTGGAGCGGTTGGGAAGCGTGGAGAAACTCGAGGATATCCAGGATCTCCGCGAATTCGCCCGTGCCATCAATCAGGAGCTTGTCGATCTCGATGTGAAGGTCGAGGCGGGAACGGTGACGGAAAAGATCATCATCTCGCTTCCGGAGGACGAGAAGCGCGAGAGTGACGTGAGACTCGCCGCATACAAGGCGGAGAAGGAGCGCCTCGAGGCCGAGATGGCGACCATCCGGAAGGATATCGACGAGAAAGAATCGGCTATCCGCGCGGAGCGGGAGAAGGGGCGCGAGGCGCGCGAGCGATATTTTCATCTTGAAAAGGAATCCCGCGAGAAGGAGCGGACACTCTCGACACTCAAAGATACGCTGAACGAAGTGAAAGTGCGGCTCGCCCGTGTCGAAGTCCGTGAAGAGGACCTCATCAACGAGGTGCGCGACGAACTGTCGATGGATGTTCGCGACCTGTCCTGGGACGGAACTCCTCGCGATAAGGATGCGCTCGTCCGCGACATCATCCGGCTCAAGGGCGAAGCGGAGCGTGTCGGAGCGATCGACCCGATGGTCGCCGAGGAATACGAGGAGACGAACAAGCGTTTCGAGTTCCTCTCGACCGAATCGGCAGACCTGCGGAAAGCGATGTCGTCCTTGGAGACGGTCATTACCGAGATGGACGGACGGATCGAGGGGGAGTTCGGGCGTGCGTTCGACGAGATCGCCAAGAAATTCTCGCACTATTTTTCCCTCATCTTCAACGGAGGACACGCCGAGCTTATCAAGACGAAGCCGAAGCCGCGGAAGACCGACGGGGAAGACGTCGAAACGGAAGGGGAGGCGTCGGAAGAGCAGTCTGCGGAAGTCGCAGGCATCGATATTTCCGCCTGCCCGCCAGGGAAAAAGATCACGAACCTCTCCATGCTTTCCGGCGGGGAGCGGTCGCTCACCTCGCTCGCGCTCCTTTTCGCGATCATCTCGCACAACCCGCCACCGTTCTCGGTGCTCGACGAGGTGGAAGCCGCGCTCGACGAGGCGAACTCCAAGCGATTCGGGAAGGTGCTCAAGGAGCTCGCTAGCCGGACGCAGTTCATCGTCATCACGCACAACCGCCAGACCATGCGCGAAGCCTCACTCCTCTATGGCGTCACCATGGGCGAGGACGGCGTCTCGCAGGTCCTCTCCCTGCACCTCGAGGAGGCGGAGAAAGTCCATGGGAAGAAGTGATGAACGAATGC
>CAYRYX010000085.1:0-4252 GCA_964428755.1 uncultured Bdellovibrionales bacterium
TTTCACGCGAACAAAACGGAGAGCGTGCCCTGGAGCGGAGCCTCATGGAATACCTTGCCCATGCCGGTTGGGATGAGATCATGACCTACTCCTTCTACGGGAAGGATTTGCTCGCGTGGAGCGGCGTTCCGGAGGAAGCGCATCTTGCGCTCGAAAATCCGATGAACCCGAGCCAAGCATATCTTCGCGCGAAACTGCTTCCGACCGTGTTGGAAAAGGCTCTCGAGAATATGGCACGGACGGATCGGTTCAAGATATTCGAATCCGGTCGGATTCATTCCGTCTCCGAAGGAGTCGTTCGTGAGGAGAAGCGGATCGCGTTCGCGCTTTCCCTCCGGGAGTCGGCTTCCGGAGAGGCGTTCTTCTCCCAGAAAGGGGAGATGAAACGGTTGTTCGATGTTCTCGGAATGAGCGATCGGATCTCGTTTGAGCCGACGGGAGAGGTGTCGCCGCTTTTCCACCCCGGGCGTACGGCACACATCATGGCGGACGGTGAACCGATCGGCGTGATCGGTGAGGCACATCCGTCTTTCCTGAAGAAGTTCGGTTCACGCCGCATCGCGATAGCGGAGCTTTCATTCTCCGCTCTGTCCCGTTTCTCGGGCGTTCCGGTCGTCATGAGCCCGATTCCCAAATTCCCATACGTTTCTCGGGATATTTCGCTCGTCGTCCCGTCCGAAGTTCCGTTTGCCGATCTTGAAAAAACGATCGTCGCCGCCGGAGGCGAGCTGCTCCGCGAGTGCGTCTTCTTCGACCTGTATGAGAAGGGGAAGGAGAAGAATATCGCGTTCCATCTCTCGTTCGGAGCGGATGATCGGACGATCGGCGGCGGTGAGGCCGAGGAGGTGTTTCAGGCGATCGTTTCCGCTGCGGAGAAGGGAGTCGGAGCCAAGCTCTCCCTTTGATTGCTCCTCGTTCGGATAATTGACATAAAAAGAAAAATATGCTATAATATATATCCGTACGTGATATGATGCGTCCGGATGGTTATTCATGTTCCTTGTATTTTTCCGTTCCCGAAACAGGCCGAGCTATCGCGTCTATCGAAAGATAGATGAGGAAAGTCCGGACTCCCGCCCGGCGAAAGCCGGTGCAGCAGGTAACAGGTAACTCCTGTACGCCGCGAGGCGCGAGGTGCGAACAGAAACGGCTTCTTCCGAAAGGAAGGAGACAGCCTGTACCCTTGACCCCGATGCGAATCGGGGGACACTCGTCAAACCTCAGGTTGTTCCCGGCTCATAAAAGGGTATGAGAAGTCCGGGGTGAAACGGCTAAATCCTTACCTGGGTGCAAGGTCGTGTCCACATCGTTTTTTCCTCGAGAAAAAGCGGTAGGGAAGAACCGCGAGAACCGCATGGCGACATACGGTCCAGATAAATGATAGCAGAGAAACAGAATCCGGCTTATGAACCTGTTTCGGGAGCGAAAGAACGCAAAAGAATGATGGAAGAACGAAAATGATGGTGTCCGCATGAGTCGGCGTCGAGTCCGTATAAGTCAGCGCAATGAAACGATCAGAAGTCTATTTCAGCGTCGCGCAGGTGCCGATGGACTACCTTATGGTGGTTCTTGCGGCTATTTCGGTGTTCTTCCTCCGCGATTTTCTGCCGGAGGTTTCCGATATCCTTGCGCCGAAGCTGTATGATATATCGTTCGACCGCTTCTTCGAGCTTTCGCTCGTCGCGGCGGCTTTGTTCGTGTTCGTGTATGCCATCGATGGACTCTATGTGATCCGTGCGACGCGCCGATTCCTCTCTGAGGCGTTCGCGGTCTGGAAGGCGACGACGCTCGGTATCGTCATCATCATCATCGCGGTCTTTCTCGAACGGGAATGGTTTTCGTCGCGGTTCGTCATTCTCGCCGGATGGGTCGCTGCGGCTTTCTATGTCACGCTCGCGCGATATGGGATGCGCCGTCTTCAACGCTATTATCTCGTGAAGAAGGGGGTCGGGGTGCATCGCGTGCTTCTCCTCGGGCGGAACGGTCGCGTGCGGCGTTTCGCGAAACTGTTTTCCAAGGATCCCGGACTCGGGTATCGGGCGGTCGACATCGCCGAGACGGCGAGCCTGCACCGCATCGAGGAGATCCGTCTGCAGAAAGGCGTCGACGAGATCATCGTCTGTGACCCGACGATTCCCGACGACGAGCAGGAGAAGATTCTCGACTACTGCCAAATCCACAATATTTCCTACAAATTCTTCCCGACGATGCTTCAGACATCGCGGTTTTCGCTCCATATCGTGAACGGCGAACCGCTCATCGAGTTCCAGAATACGCCGCTCGAAGGATGGGGTCGCGTGCTGAAACGCATATTCGACATCGTGGCGTCGCTCTTCGCGATCGTCCTGTTCTCGCCGATCATGCTCACGATCTCCCTCCTCATCAAGCTCGAGGACCGTGGCGGACCGATCATCTATCGGAACCGGCGCATCGGCGAAGATGGTAAGGAGATTTTCGTGTACAAGTTCCGCTATATGCAGTGGAAGTATTGCGTGACGAAGGACAACCCGGATTTCGAGGAAGCGCTCGCCTTCGAGCAGAAACTCATCGCGGAGAAAAGCGTCCGCCGAGGACCGCTCTATAAGATCAAGGACGATCCGCGCAAGACCCGCGTCGGCGCCTTCATCGAGAAGTATTCGCTCGACGAATTGCCGCAATTCTTCAATGCGCTCCGCGGCGACATGTCCATCGTCGGACCTCGCCCGCACCAGAAACGCGAGGTGGAGAAATATCACGAATATCACCGGAGACTGCTCACCATCAAACCCGGCATCACGGGCATGGCGCAGGTTTCGGGTCGCTCGGATCTCCCGTTCGAGGACGAGTACCGTCTCGACGTGTACTATATCGAGAACTGGTCGCTTTGGCTCGACATCATCATCTGTCTCAAGACCGTCGGCGCGATGGCGAAGCGACGGAAAAATTGACGTATATCATGAAATAACAAAGAAATTCCGCTGTACAGGCGGATTTTTTTGTGGGAGAATGAGGAAGAAGCGTGGTGGAGTGGAATTATCAGGGAAACCGATATCGTATGGCAAACAGCAATCTTACCAATGCCAAAAGGGCGAAGAACGACGAGTTCTACACCCAATACGTCGATATCCAAAAGGAGATCGAGGCGTACTTGGAATACGACGCGGATGCATTCCGGGATAAGGTCGTGTATTCCAATTGCGATGACCCGTTCGAGAGTAACTTTTTCCGCTACTTTGCGCTCAACTTCAACCGGCTCGGACTCAAACGACTCATCACGACCAGCTATAAGCCGTCGCCCATCGCCAACACGCAGCTTGGGCTCTTCGGTGATGACGTGACCATAGCGACCGCCAAGGGGCGTCCCAAGGTTACCGCTAACAAACTGATCATCAACGAAGTCGGTGATATCGACGGCGACGGTGCGTTCGACCTGCACGACATCGCCGAACAATTGAAAGCCAACAAGAACAACGAATGGGCGCCTCTCGAAGGTGATGGCGACTTCCGGAGTCCCGAGTGCGTCGAGCTCCTCAAACAATCCGATATCGTGGTGACAAACCCGCCATTCAGTTTGTTTCGTAAATATGTCGATCAACTTTTTGACCACGACAAAAAGTTCGTCATCATCGGTAACATGAACGCTATCACTTATAAAGAAATATTCCCGCTCATCAAAGAGGATAGAATGTGGTTAGGCGCAACGGGGAACGGGAGCGATATGGTTTTCGCTGTACCAAACGGTGTTGAAATTGCAGAGAGTGATAGGCAGAAAGCCGCGCGACTCGGATATGTCGGCGACTACACGAGACTCGGAAACTCATGTTGGTATACCAATCTTGACCACGGGCGACGTCATCGACCGTTGCCGCTTATGACGATGGAGGATAACTTGAAATACAGCAAGCATAAGGAAATAAAAGGCAGAGAATCCTACAAGAAGTATGACAATTACGATGCCATCGAGGTGCCGTTTACGGATGCCATTCCGAGCGATTATGAGGGCGTGATGGGTGTGCCGATCAGTTTTCTCGACAAATACAGCCCTGAGCAGTTTGAAATTATTGGCGCGACAGAAAGTGAAGGAAAAGGATTTTCTAACGGATTATGGAACGAAAAAAGCAAAGTTTCACAGCCATTAGTCGAGAGAGAGAGAGAGAGTCTATAAGCGAATCTTCATTAAGCGTAAGAATACCCGGACACGACAAGTATGATAGACCGTGGCTTTGTTGAATAATTCCTGACCGCGAACGGAATCATCCCGTTCGTAGCCGGG
>CAYRYX010000086.1:0-4176 GCA_964428755.1 uncultured Bdellovibrionales bacterium
TGAATGTGACTAACTTGGAGAACTTAAAATCGGTAATGTTGAAAATAAACGACCGCGGTCCCTTCGTGCCGGGGCGTATCATCGACCTCGACAAGGTCGCGTTCCAGAAAATCGCCAGTATCGGCGCCGGTGTAATAAACGTGAAGATGGAGGAAGTTATCAATTAACAGGGAACAATGAACAGGGAACAGGAATCAAAAATCAAGCCGAAGAAATCGCTCGGACAGAATTTTCTCCGCGACGCGGGTATCGTCGAGGAGATCATCCGCGTGGCAGACATCAAAAATAATGATCGGATATTGGAAATCGGTCCCGGGGACGGCGCGCTCACGGCGCATCTCCTTTCGCGGGCGGGACAGGTGTCCGCCATCGAGCTTGATGCCGAACTTATCCCGCGCCTCACGGAGCGCTTCAAAGAATCGGATAACCTGTCCCTCCTCGAGGGAAACATCCTTGATCTCGATGTGAATCAGTACGTAGCGGAAGCCGGGTTCGAGGATGGGAAATACAAGGTGGTCGCCAACATCCCGTACTATATCACCGCGCCGATCATCCGACTCCTCCTCTCGCTCTCCGTCCGTCCGGAGCGCATCGTGCTCATGGTGCAGGATGCGGTCGCGGATCGTCTCGCGTCGCCCCCGGGGAAGATGAGTATGCTGTCGGTTATGGCGCAGTATTATTCCGACGTCCGCAAGGAAGTTTTCGTTCCGAAGACGGCGTTCTATCCGGTGCCGAAAGTCGACAGTGCCGTGATCCGGTTCATGCCGAAGCGCACATTCGACAAGGAGAACGACCGGAAACTCTTCCGCGTCGTCCGTGCGGGATTCGCTGCTCGTCGCAAGACGCTCGCGAACAATATCGCTTCGAGTTTCCGTATCCCGCGAACCGAAGTCGAATCGATGTTTTCCGTGCTCGGTTTGGAACCGATGATCCGGGCGCAGGAACTCCACATCGAAGATTGGGAGAAGCTCGCGGATATAATTGCGGCACGTCCTGAGTAGTGGTAGTATCTCCGGAGAAAAAAGAGCGCCCTGGAGTGGGCACTCTTTTTGTTTAGATGTACGCGACTTTAGAGGAGGATGAGGGCGACGAATATCCCGTAGAGGGTGATGAAGAGCATGTTCCATCCGGGGAGCGTGCGGAAGGTTCCCCATGATTTTTTCACACGCTCCGATCGGACGATACTCCAGAAGGAGAGGCTGCCGAAAAGGATCGCGGGAACGATGAGCGCGGATTCATGCAGGACGACCGGACTCGCCATGTAGACGATGAATAATGCGGAACCGATGATGAGTCTTGCGCGCTCCGCTCCGAAGAGCACAGGAATCGTGAGGACGCCGTCCGCCGTGTCTCCCTCGATATCCTTGAAGTCCTTGAGTGGGAGCGTCGCGGCATAGGCGATGAAGAGGAAGGCAAGAAGGGACATGGGAATCGAATCGATACCGGAGCCAGGTGCGAGTGTCGAGAAACCAATGAGGAGTACAGTCATGCCAGCGAGCGCCGCGAGCATCGTCGCGATGACCGGGAATCGCTTGAGTCGCAAGGGTGGCATGGAATAGATCCAGGCGAGTCCCTGGTATGCGAGGACGAGGAGCGTCGCCTTCCAGGAGACGATCGCGGAAAAGAGTATCGAGAAGAAAAAGAAGAGCACTCCTATTTCGGCGTAGAGTCCGGTCGGGATATCGCCGGTCGGAAGAGGTCGCATCGCATTCGTTTTTTCATCGATCCGTCTGTCGGCGATGTCGTTTCCGATGACGGAGGCGAGCCAGGCGCTTTCGACCGCGACGACAAGCAGGATGATCGAAAGGATTTCGAAGAAATCGAAGTCGGGCCGCGCTCCCGCGTAGATCATCGCGAGACCGCCTCCGAGGAATAGGAGTCCCCCGTGCCATATCATCTGGGGCATGCGGGCGTTTTTGAGAAGCGCGAGAAATGTTCTCTTCGACAAGTGGTAGAGAAGCGCGCCGACGGCCGCGGTCGAGAGGATTGCGTAGACTATGCTCATTTTGACATGGATGGCGCTGGTAAAACCGACCACTTCGTTCGAAAAAAAGCGTTCAGGAGAGAGGAACATCCCAAGAGCGTCATTTTCAGTTACGTTGAAAATTCCTTTTTTAGGAGAAAGAATAAGGATGGTAATCCATGATGGAATTGTCGATATGATAAAAAACACGGAGTAGCACAAAAATGAGGAGAGAATGGCTGGAATAAATCGTTTCAAGCGGAAGAATGCATATATTCCTATACCGATTGATACGACTGCGATTTCGAATCGTATGCCGTAGGTTATGCCGTTCCAGGGTGAGTCATCGAAGAAGTTGAGGAACAAAAAGAGGAGTCTTTGAAGATTGCCGAATTCATAAAGAGAAAAGGTGATTCCGCTTCCCATGATGATAACATCTATGATTGGAGGTGTAAGAATGATAAGAAGGCCGAAAACTATGAGGTTTATGGCACGGCTTGTACTTTTCGCTCCAGAAAGGATAAGAATCGGTATAAGGATAAGAGATGTCGTAAAGAATTCAAGGAGATAATGAGAAAAGGTAAAGAAAAGAACTTCGAGGGAAACTCGATGGGTTTCCGCAAGAAGATATTCAATGAAAATACGGAAAATGATAATTGAAAAGAACGTGAGCGCGAATGTCGAAAGATCGAGCGGAGCCGTTTCAATCGCATCAAGGAGTCGGTGCATTCTGCCGCCGACGGATTTCTTCAGGGAATGAATTCTCTTCAGCATAGGCGTTATTCCACTGGTTACCTTTCCATTATAGGGGGTTTCTCCGTTTGCCCCAAGTGGCATTTTCTGCTACCATATCGGGACAGGATAATTCAATCAAAAGAACCATATGTTACTCATACCGATACTGGTCATCGCGGGCGTCGTGTTTTTGTGGGGGGTGGTCATATACAACGGACTGGTCACGTTCAAGAATCGGACGGATGAGGCATGGAGCGATATCGACGTGCAGCTCAAGCGGCGGTACGATCTTATCCCGAATATCGTGAACACCGTGAAAGGATATGCCGCGCATGAATCCGGCGTGTTCGAACGGGTGACGGAGGCGAGGACGAAGGCGATGGACGCGGGGACCACTGGCACGAAGGCGGAGGCCGAAAATATCCTTTCAGGAACGCTCAAGAGCCTCTTCGCGGTTTCGGAGAATTATCCGGATCTCAAGGCGAATACGAACTTCCTCGAACTCCAGCAGGAGCTTTCCGATACGGAGAACAAGATCCAGTCGGCGCGACGGTTCTACAATGCGAATGTCCGCGATCTGAACACGAAGATCGAATCGTTCCCGACGAATTTCATCGCGAACATGTTCAACTTCGGCAAGCGGGAATTCTTCGAACTCGAGGAGGAGGCTGCCAAGGCTCCGGTCGCAGTGCAGTTCTAGCCGCAGGAATCACGGAATAGGGAAAGACCGGAGGGACTTCCCCTGATTCTTAGCCCGTAATCCGTGATTCTTTCGTTTCTATGACCCTCTATACCCACTACGACAAAAACATCCGCCTGACCTGGGTCTATATCACCCTGTTTTTAGTGGTAGTCATCGGGGTCGGCTACGTGTTCGCCGAGGCGATGGGTTCGAGTGCGATCCTCTACGGTGCGGTCCTCTTTTCGACGCTCATGAGTGTTGGATCATACTGGTTCAGTGACCGGATCGTGCTTTCCATGAGCGGGGCGACGCCGGTCGAATTCGAAACGAACAAGGAACTCTATCGTGTGATCGAGAATCTCTCGATCACAGCCGGACTCCCGATTCCGAAGATATATACCATCGAGGATACCGCGATGAACGCCTTCGCGACGGGGCGCGACCCGGAACACGGTGTGATTTGTTTCACGACCGGACTCCTCTCGCGACTCGAGAAAAACGAGGTCGAAGCGGTCGCCGCGCACGAGCTCTCCCATATCGGAAACCGTGATACGCTCGTCTCGACGGTCGTCGTCGTGCTCGTCGGGTTCGTCGCGCTCTTGGCCGACTGGTTCCGTCACTGGGCGTTTTTCGGAGGGAGTCGCGACAACGACAATAGCCGTGGAAACGGCATCATTCTGATCGTCGCCATCGTGCTTTCGATTCTCGCGCCGCTCTTCGCGATGTTGCTCCAGCTTGCGATCTCGCGGAAGCGTGAATTCCTCGCCGACGCATCGGGCGCGCTCCTGACCCGGTA
>CAYRYX010000087.1:0-3959 GCA_964428755.1 uncultured Bdellovibrionales bacterium
ATAAAAACGGTAAAAAAACCTATGCAATCACTCGCATTTCTCTCGCCCAAGAGACGGTTCGTTGTAACGGGACTCATGGCGATCGGCACGCTCCTCCTGTATTATTTCTTTCCGTTCGACGAGAAGCTCAACGATGCTCTTCAGGCGATCGTTTCCGGGACGGTCTTCTTCCTGGTCCTTCCGATTCTCTACGTCCGGCTCATTCTCAAGGAGCCGGTCAGTCTGATCGGTTTCCGCGGGAGCGAGCGGCGCCACGGGTGGATATCCGTCCCGCTCGTGACAATCCCGGTCCTGTCCGTGCTCTATCTGCTGGTGCGGTACTATCCGGTCGAGGAGGGGTATTATATCCCGACGCTCGCGGAATCTTCCTTTCCGATATTCCTGCTCTACGAGATCCTGCTCGTCGGGGCGATCGCCTTCCTTTACGAGGCGTTCTTCCGCGGGTTCATGCAACTTCTGTGGCTCCGGAGTCTCGGATTGTGGGCGGTCTTCGTCCAGGCCGGCATCTTCTTTTTGTTCGTGTTGTTCACCGACGGGGTGACATGGCAGAGCGTCCCGATGATCCTCTCCGCGTTCACGGCGGGTTTCACGGCGCACTATACCCGATCCATATGGTATTCCTGGGGCGCCTCGTGGCTCCTTCTGTTCCTTTCCGAAACCTATCTTCTTACTTTAGGCTAATCACACAAACGTATGAACATATCGAACACGAGGAGTCGTCGCGCGCTTTCGTCCGCGTTCGCGCTTGTACTTTCGATGCAACTCGTATTTCCGATACAGGTGCTTGCGATCTTCGGCGGCGGTCCGAAAATCCCTTCGCCTTCAAAGGTCGCGAAGGAATTGGAGCAACGGTATCATATCAATACCGAGTCCGTTCAAAATTTTGGAGAGGGATTCAATGTCGCTGATAGCAAAAAGACTACTCCGGAGCTTTCGATTTTTTTCAGTCCGACGGATCCAAAAGAGGGACAGAAGATAACCGCGAAGGCGTTCCCGATATATTTCTCGAACGAGAGTTCCAACCTTTATTATACCTGGTATCTTAAACAAAGCGGATGCGGCAAGGATTCCGCTGTGGCATCGGGCGACGCGAACTATTTTTGCGATGATGAGATCGGCGATGGCGACGGAGATATCGATGTGAATGATTGGAAGGTCGCTGCGGCGCGGATCCTTGTGACCAATGGAGCGGATGAAGCCGTTTTTGATTACGGGAGTAGCACGGATTCCGATGGATATTCGGCAAGCTTTGGTGGTGGCAACAAGGTGAACACATCGGGTGATTGGTGTTATCTCGCCGATTCCAATAATGGAAAGCTTTATGAGCTTGTGACAAGCGCATCGCCGGACAGATTCGTTTGCAACGGCGGGTACGATCCGGCATGTGTTTCCGGTTCTGATACCGTGAATCCGGAAACGTTCAACGCCAGTGCGAGTGCGAGCGGCGGCTCCGGCGGAGCTCCTGACGCAGGCGGTTCCGGAGGAAGTTCTTCCGTATCGATTACCGGTCAGACATTCGGCTACTCGTCTACGTATGAATCGGTCGGATCTCCGGATTGCAAGAGTGATGTTCCGACGTGCCCATCCGGCTCCATCGCGAGATGCGTCCTTTCGACGAAAATCGACTCGACTTTCGATTACAATTCCGACACCGCCGGAGTAAGCTGTACGTCCGGAAGCGTGGCTGCCGGTGGATCAAAATGCTCATTCCATCTTTTCCCGTGGCCGGATACGAATCTGGACGGTTCTATCGGTGCGGCCGAAAAGAACGACTCCGGTGACGGTTCGTTTGGAAGCAAGGAAGAGGATTTCTGGGGAACGAACCCGAACGATGTCGATACTGCTGATAACGGAAACAAAGATGAAGCGAACGTGGTCGGACTCGGGCGGGATACTTTCACCTGGAATTATCAGGCGGGCGATATGCTCGGAGTCGTCGTCGAGGGAACTTCGATGATTGCGACCAAGCACGACGATTCCTCTTCGGCGGTCATGTGGGCTTTTTCAAAGAACGATTGCGAAGTTTCCGATAAATCCTCTTATACTCAAACCATAAAGGGGTATGCCGTGACTATTCCGACGACTTCGATGGATGAAAGCGATGTGAACGCCTGTCTCGAGGACAATCTTATCGATCCGCTCGAAAGCGGGCAAGGAAACTCGAAGAAACTGGAAGTGGAAGTGACCGCTTCCCCGGAGAACCCCATGAATGATGCGACAGGGGAAGAATTCGGAGATGTCGTCGTCGTGAATGCCGTGGTCAGCAACTCTTCGCGTCCGATAAGCGAGCAGACCTACTATTGGTGGATCGACATCGGCGCTTCGCCGAATGGAACGTGGTATGGTATGACCGGAGAGTTCCATGATGCCGGAATAATTCCATACATGGATGGCGATAACACGCTCCCGATCTCCCTTAATATCACTAAAAAGAAAATCGCGTCGAGTTCGATCCCGTCGATCGATGCGATACTCGGTTCGGAAACGTTCTATCTCCGCGTTCGGTCGTCGGTGTCGGAGAATTTTACATCGGGAGTTTCCAGGAAGGGGGCTTCGGATGTCGTTATCCGGGTCTCGAATACGGATCGGAAGATAGTCGCGAATACGACTTCCGCGATGAAAAACGCCGTGAGCGGGAAATACGAGGTTTCGGCGACAGGGCAGCGGATTTGTGATGAATTTTATGATTTTAACGCCCTTCCTTCCGGAATAACGAATGCCGCGGCCGCGCAGGGAAATCTGAATCGAATCGCGTGCCGTGTCATGAAAAATGAAGTGGTTGCGGTCTCCGTCGATCCTCTCGGACTTGACGATATCAAATGGACTTTGAATGGCGCACCGATAAGGTGTTCTGAAGGAGTCTCCGGTGACCCGGAGTGTATCAATGGAAATCGGGTGTTCTTTGCGGTGGCGGGGGTTCCCGGTGAAACATATACTATCCGTACGGATGCGGTAAACGTGCTTACCGGGAAAACGCTTTCTTTGTCGCGCGTATTCCAAATCGTCGAACCGGAAGTCGTGATCGAGTCGGACGACGCGACGGCTGTGTGGCCGAAGTACGTCGGATCCCATACCGACCTCGATGGAAACACGTTCGACGAGTACAGCGATTTCGCGTTTGAGACGTATGCGATCGGAAATATCAAGATGAAGGCGCGATTCCTTCCCAGTCCGGCGAAACTCGTATCTTCGGACCTCGGACCCGACAACGCGTTCGGGACGGCTGACGACGTGTCGAGGCGGATCTGGATGATCGACGGTGCCGAGGTACCGGAGACCGCACCCGGGTCGCTCGCGATAGACTATGCTCCGGTGACGCCGAAGGCTCCGGGAGAGGTGTACAATATCTCCTTCAACGCTCTGCTCGTGCAGCCGGTCGAGAAACGGCAGGCACTCAAGGATATCTGGGAGATAGATACGCTCGCATCGTCGGAAATCCGGGTATCGCAAAACATTCAGATGGACGTTGTCGAGTCGGAGGAGATCGCGCAGGGCCCGAAGAAATTCCTTGCCGCCATATCGAGTTATCTTCCGGCATCGGTACTCTTCGCCTTCAGAATCACGATTTCCATGATGCTCCTTCTTTTCACTGTCGGATTCGTCTTCGCGCTCATCCCGGCCGAGCCGCGGACGGACGAGGTGATCCTGTCGCGACGAGGCTGATACGGTCTCTGAAACTGGCGTACATGCTGTCATTGCGAGGGAGCGTAGCGACCGCGGCAATCCAGAAATCTTTCAAAAAATTGGATCGCCACGTTTCCGAAGACGGAAGAGAAAAAACCACCGAAATATCGGTGGTTTTTTTATGGTGCCGAAGGAGAGACTCGAACTCTCACGATATCGCTATCACCAGCGCCTAAAGCTAGCGTGTCCCGCACCAAAAATATGCGCGCATTCTTATGGGTTTTGTGGGGACGGAGAGACTCGAACTCTCACGATATCGCTATCACCAGCGCCTA
>CAYRYX010000088.1:0-3958 GCA_964428755.1 uncultured Bdellovibrionales bacterium
TTCACTCCTGTCTTTTCCTTCGCAAGCTCCGTCCGCTCAAGGTCGGACTTTTTCTTTGCCTTCTCAAGATACTCCTCGACTTCTTTCTTATTTTTGAAATTTGAAATTTGAAATTTGTCATTTAGGAGCGAAGCGACGATTGGGTGTTCCGGTGCCACCACCACATACGTGCACCCGAAAATCGTATCGACACGAGTAGTGAAAACCTCGATGAAGCTGTCGTCGCGAGCCTCGCCTTGCGAGGCGTGGCGATCCAGAGATTTTTCCTGGATTGCCGCGGTCGAAGACTCCCTCGCAATGACAAGTGGGAATTTCACCAAGGCTCCCTCGCTCCGTCCGATCCAATTCCGCTGCGCGGCCTTGGTCGACGTTGGCCAGTCTATCTTTTCGAGTCCGGAGAGAAGCCCGCTCACTTTCTTCCCATCTCCCGTGACGGTATCCTCCACAAAATCCGTAATTCGGAAGAACCACTGCTCAAGCTCCTTCTGAATAACCGCGTTCTTGCATCGCTCACAAATCCCACCCTCTGCCTGCTCGTTCGCAAGTACCGTCTGACAGGAATCACACCAATTCACATGCGCCTTTTTCTTGTACGCAAGCCCGTGTTCATAGAGAAACAGGAACATCCACTGTGTCCACTTGTAATACTCCGGACTCGAGGTATCGATCTCACGATCCCAATCATAGGAAATCCCGAGTGACTGTATCTGCCGAATGAAATTCCTGATATTCTGATGCGTCTTCTCATCCGGATGCACTCCCGTTTTTATGGCAAAATTCTCCGCCGGAAGTCCGAACGCATCCCAGCCGATCGGATGCATCACGGCATACCCGCACATACGCATATACCGGGCAAGTATATCCGTCGCAGTGTAGTTTTCCACATGACCCGCGTGAAGCCCATCTCCGGATGGATACGGAAACATGTCGAGAATGTAATATTTCTTTCCATTCTCCGGTTTCGGATTTCCGAGCTTTTCCCATTCTTTCTGCCATTTCGGCTCGATTTCTTTCGGGGAATATCGCTTGTCCATAGTGTCCAGAGAATACGATTTCATTATCCCACTCTAGCGGAAAAACGCCGAAGAAACAAGAAAAGCCGCCCGATACAGGCGGCTTCCGGAAATACGCACCCTATTCTCCTCCGAGCGAAACCCGTGGTTTGCTCGCATGTTTCCGCGCGACCTTGAGCCGGGCGAATTCGCGTTCGAGCGCGGCGGCGACACGGGCATACTCCTCGTCATTCATCGACACGCGCGATTTCATCACTTCTTCCGCTCGTCTATGCGCTTCTTCCGCAGCCTTGATATCGATCTCCTCCGGTCGTTCTGCCGTGTCCGCAAGCACCGAAAGCGTGTTCTCATGGAACTCAACGAATCCACCCGCGGTCGCAAACGACTCCGGTTCCGCATCCGCTTCCCTACGGAAATACAGTTCCCCCGCCTTTATCATCCCGACATACGGGACATGATCCGGCAGAATGGTCACCTCGCCCGCAGCTCCCGGAAGCGTCACCGAATATACCTCTTCCTCGAGGATAAGCTTTTCAGGAGTGACGATCTTGAGCTTTATGCTTTGCATAAACGTAGTATGTAGTATGTAGTATGTAGTACGGAAGACATCGCTGCCCTCCCTTGCTACTTACTACTTACTACTTTCTGCCAAGACCTCTTCTATCGATCCTTTCATGTAGAACGCCGCTTCGGGAATGGCGTCGAGTTCACCCGAGAGGATACGCTCGAATCCCGCGACCGTCTCGTCGCGTTTCACGTACTTGCCCGGCTTGCCGGTGAACTGTTCGGCGACGAAGAACGGTTGCGAAAGGAATTTCTGGATCTTCCGCGCCCGCAGGACCGTCAGCTTGTCCTCATCGGTCAGCTCCTCCATGCCGAGGATGGCGATGATGTCCTGAAGATCCTTGTACCGCTGGAGCACCTTCTGCACCGCGCGCGCGACCTGATAATGCTTCTCGCCGACGATGGACGGATCGAGAATCGTCGAGGTCGAGTCGAGCGGATCGACCGCCGGATAGATGCCGAGTTCCGCGATCTGCCGCGAAAGCACGACCGTCGAATCGAGGTGCGAGAACGTCGTTGCCGGCGCCGGGTCGGTCAGGTCGTCCGCCGGCACGTAGACCGCCTGCACGGACGTGATCGAACCGCGCTTCGTCGACGTGATCCGTTCCTGAAGAAGTCCCATCTCCTCGGCAAGCGTCGGCTGGTATCCCACCGCCGACGGGATGCGTCCGAGAAGCGCCGACACTTCGGATCCCGCCTGCGTGAACCGGAAGATGTTGTCGATGAAGAGGAGCACGTCCTTGCCTTCCTCGTCGCGGAACGCCTCCGCCGCGGTGAGCGCGGTGAGGCCGACGCGGGCGCGGGCGCCCGGCGGCTCGTTCATCTGTCCGAAGATGAGCGCCGTCTTCTCGAGCACGCCGGAATCCTTCATCTCATGGTAGAGATCATTCCCCTCGCGCGTCCGCTCGCCGACGCCCGCGAAGACCGAGAATCCGCCGTGCTCCTGCGCGATGTTGCGGATGAGCTCCTGGATGACGACCGTCTTGCCGACGCCGGCACCGCCGAAGAGGCCGACCTTGCCGCCCTTCATGAACGGACAGATGAGGTCGATCGCCTTGATGCCGGTCTCGAAGACTTCCGCCTCCGTGGACTGCTCCTGAAAGGACGGCGCTTCACGGTGGATTGGAAGTTTCTTCGCGGATTTTATCTCCCCTTTTCCATCGATCGGTTCCCCGAGCACGTTGAACATGCGCCCGAGCACTTCCTTGCCGACCGGAATGCTGATCGGCGCGCCGGTGCCGACCGCTTCCATCCCGCGCCGCAAGCCGTCCGTCGATCCCATCGCGATCGTCCGTACGCGCCCGCCGCCAAGGTGCTGATGCGTCTCGACGACGAGCCTGCCTCCGCCCGGAAGCGCGATATCGATCGCGTCATGGATCGATGGCAGTGTCGCCCCCTCTTCCGGAAATTCCACGTCCACCACCGGCCCGATGACCTGCAAAACTTTTCCGTTCATAATTTCATTGAATCTAGAATTTAGAACCTGGAATCTAAAAAGCTACATTCCAGAGTCAAAACTCCACACCCTAGTTCTCAAGTGCCGCTTTCCCTGCCGAGAGCTCGGCGATTTCGGCGGTGATCTTCGCCTGGCGGAGCTGGTTGTAGGAGAGCGTCAGGTTTTCCACCATCTCTTTGGCGGCGTCGGTCGCATTGCGCATAGCGATCATGCGGGCGGCCTCCTGACTTGCGTTCGACTCGAACACGCCGTGATAGAGCTCCATGGTAAGGAGCTGGAGGATGAGCCGTTCGAGCATCTCTTCCGTCGCCGGCTCGACCACATATTCCGCTTCGATCTCGTCCACTGGGACACCTGCTTTCGGGTCCATCTCGTGGAGCGCTTTCAGCACGTCCTTTTCCACGACCGGTAGGAGCGCGCGCACCTTCACGACCTGCGAGAGCACCGACACGAAGTCCGTATAGACCATGACCGCGCGATCGATCTCGCCCCCGAGGAACTTCGCGACGAGCATTTTCGCGATCGGGCGGAGATTCTCGGCGGTCGGCGTCGCGAGCACGTCCGGGAAAGACGCGACGACATCACCCCCGAGCCGCCTCACGATCCCGTCGGCTTTCTTGCCGATGGTAATGAACTCCGCTTCCCGTTCCGCGTCCGCCTCGCGGATGGCACGAAGGCGCTTCATGATCTGCGAATTGAACCCGCCGCAGAGTCCGCGGTTCGACGAGACGACGACATAGCACTCGCGCTTCACAGGGCGGTCGATGAAAAACGGATGCGCACCCATCCGTTCGACGGTCGTCATCTGCCGCAAGACCACGAGCACGGCTTTCGCATACGGACGCACGTTCATCACGGCCGTGACCGCCTTGCGCATCTTCACGGCCGAAATCATCTCCATCGCCCGGGTGATTTTCCCGGTCGA
>CAYRYX010000089.1:0-3913 GCA_964428755.1 uncultured Bdellovibrionales bacterium
CATACCACGACGCGGCGCCGCGGTGCGACTTCCCGGTTTTCACGTACGTCCCCTGCGTCACGACTTCCTTGACCGATTCCTTCGTGATTTCGTTTCCGAGAAGCTTCCTTCCGACTTCCTTCCCGTCGTGATAGCTCACGCGGTACCGGTACGAACGGACACCGTTTTCCCCTTTCTGCGTCACGACCCGCTTCCGGAAAGAAAGTTCATCGTCTTCCTTTTCGACCGTTTCGAATGCGATCTTTTTCTCGACTGTCTCCTCCCTGATTTCCACGCGCGTCACGGAAATATTCATCTCACGATCAAGCACCGTTTCGCGCTCAGGTTTCACGATATCTTCTTCCTTCACGGATATTCCCACCTCCGCGACCACCTCCGCGACCGTCCGCCGATACGTCACGGGATCTTTCGTTTCTCCATCCACCTTGATCGATATTTTTTTCTCCCGTTCGATGAATGCCGTCATGCCGGAAAAAATCTGCGTATCCTTTTCAGGAAACATCCGATCCCCCGCAACGACTTCCATGCTGATTTCCTCGAACAATTCCCCGACCGTCATCGCCTTCATTCCGGAATATCGGAAAACCGTCCCGTCAACGGAAACGGAAACGTTCTTCGGTGCACCGGCATCGAACACTCTTTCCTCTCCATCATCGTGAAAAAAGAAAAAGTATGCACCGACACACAGTATGGCTATGAAAAACAGTTTTTTCATCGGAACTGTTTACAGTATAAAATGAGATTCCAAAAAGAAAAATTTCTGAATACGACACAAGATTCCTCGACAAGCTCGGAATGACAGATTTGGAAAATCTTCACTTTCCACGTTATTCCGCCTTGAATCGATACTGAAGTGCTTCGGCGATGTGCTTCACTAAGATGCCCGGCACGCCTTCGAGATCGGCGATAGTGCGCGAGACTTTGAGTATCCGATGATAGCTCCGCGCGGAAAGGGAGAGTTCCGAAACGGCGCGGCGGAGGAGTTCCTTCGAAGGCTCATCGATGACGCAGTATTCGCGCAAGGCGTCCGGTCCCATCTCGCTGTTCGTCCGGAACGGTTTTCCTTCGAAGCGCATCCTCTGCACCTCACGTGCCGCCTCCACCCGAGCGCGGATATCCGCGCTCGGCTCACCGCGGTCCGCCGTCTCGAGCTTTTCGATCTTGAGTCGCGGGACGGTCACCTGGAGGTCGATCCGGTCGAGTATCGGTCCGGATATCTTCTCACGATACCGCGCCGCCTGGAAGGGCTGACACGAGCACATCCGCTCCGGATCGCCCGCATACCCGCACGGACACGGATTCATCGCAGCGACCAGCGTGAACCGCGCCGGATACGCGTGCGTGCCGCGGATACGGGAGACCGTCACCGATCCGTCCTCAAGCGGCTGGCGGAGGTTTTCGAGCACCGTCTTGGGAAATTCCGCGAATTCGTCGAGGAAAAGCACACCGCGATGTGCGAGACTCACCTCCCCCGGCTTCGGGTCGCTCCCACCGCCGACAAGCGACACCGCCGACGCACTGTGATGCGGCGCACGGAACGGCCGCGTCCCAACGAGCGCATGCCCGCGCGGCAGTTTTCCGGATACCGAGAAAATCTTGGTCACCTCGAGACTCTCCTCCATCGAGAGCTTTGGCAGAATGGAGGGCAGTGCGCGGGCAAGGAGTGTCTTCCCTGATCCGGGCGGTCCGACCATAACGACGTTGTGCCCGCCGGCCGCCGCGATCTCGAGTGCGCGTTTCGCATGTTCCTGTCCGCGCACTTCCGCCATATCGAAGGGATACACCTCCTCGATTTCGTTTGTCTCGGAGGACCGTTCCCACACGGGAATCTTCTCACCACCCGAAAGGTGTTTCGAAAGGGCGAGCAGGTGCTTCACCGGATAGATCGTCACGCCGGGAACGAGCGCCGCTTCCGCCACGTTCTCCTCCGGGACATAGAGCTCCTCCACTCCGGCGCTCTTCGCGAAAAACGCCGCGGACAAGGTGCCGTTCACCCGCCGGACATTTCCGTCGAGCGCGAGTTCCCCGAGAAACAGCTTCTTCTTCGGATCGAAATCGAGTTGATCCGTCGCAAGCAGGTATCCGAGCGCGATCGGAAGGTCATACACCGCTCCCTGCTTCGGAAGATCGGCCGGCGCAAGGTTGACTGTGATCCGCCCGCTCTGGTGCGGCGGCTTAAACCCGCTGTTCTTCAAGGCGGAGCTCACGCGGTCACGCGATTCCTTGACAGAGGCGTCCGGAAGCCCGACGAGCGTGAAATGATGGAGTCCCTGCGAAAGCACGTCCACCTCTACCTCCACGGGTACGCCGTCGAGACCGATCGTTGCGACGGAAAAGATACATGCGGGCATATCTCAAACGGATAAGGGATTACGCATTTCGAATGGAAGAAAGCAGGAAAGAGGAGTGCGACGGTTGACGAAAAGTCCGTCTTCCCCTACTATACCCTGTCGTATGAAATTGAAAAAGCAGTCCTTTTCCATGAACGCGTCAAAGGAGACACCATGTCAGACAAGCACAGTCGCCACAAGCGGCTTACCATTCATGCCGAGAACGCGCTTATAAAACTCATAGCCGAACGATTTCCCGGATCATCGGATATCGGCTACTTCTTTGAAGCTCCGGGTGACAAACCGGACTATCAGACGCTTTCCTGGGTCTACAACGCCCATCGAAAACTCAATGTCCGCATGTCCTGGCGTACGGGAAAACTCCACATAAAACAGGAGCTCGTCGTCAATCAGGAAACGAGAAACGTCGCATTTCCCATAACATGGAGCGGATTGACCATGGATTTCGACGAAAACGGTGAGGCAACACTGGAAGGAACCGCAGCGCACAATTTCTGGACGATGCTCATCGGTCATAGCGGCGAAGGCGTTCCGAAACCGGGAGAATCCTGACCCAAAACCCCGCCCTGCCCGCATCACGCGGACAGGGTTTTCTTTTTCGCCCTCTTGGAGTACAATACCCTGCTCGAAAGGATTTTTTCATTTTTATTTTTACATTTTACATTGCGTATGACCTGCCCCTCCCCACTCCATATCGACAAGGAACTCGTGCTCTTCGGCGCCTCGGGCGACCTCGCCAAAGAAAAGCTCTACCCGGCGCTCTTCGACCTGCTTATGCGCGACGAGGGCGTACATGTGACCGGGTGCGGACGGACGGTTTTCTCCGATGAGGAATTCCGCACACTCGTTTCCGATTCGGTCGCGGCCAAGCGTCCGCGCGCAAAGCGGAGCGATATCAATACCTTTGTCTCGTGTTTCCGGTACGTCGCCGCCGATTACAACGCACAGGGCATGAAAATCCTCGCCGACACCCTGCGCGGTATCCCGAAAAAATCGCTCTTCTTTTACCTCGCGATCCCCTCGGAATACGGACTCATCAAGAATATCATCGAAGGTCTCGCGGCGAACGACCTTTCAGCGAAATCCTCCAGTCTCGCGCTCGAGAAACCATTCGGCTCCGATGCCGTCTCGGCGAAACGCCTGAACACGCTTATCGCCCGCCACTTCGACGAATCCCAGATCTATCGCTTGGATCACTATCTCGCCAAGGACATGGTACGCGACCTTCTCGCCTTGCGTTTCGCGAACCCGATCTTCGATCCCATCTGGAACAACCGCTACATCCGGGAAGTACACGTGACTATCGACGAAAACGAGGGCATCCGGAAACGCGGACAGTATTACGAACGGTCCGGCGCCATCCGCGACATGCTCCAAAACCACGCCCTCCAGCTCCTCGCCTTCACAACGATGGACCAGCCTGGAAATCTCAAGCCGGAATCGATCCACCGCGAGAAGATCAGGATTTTCCGCAAGCTCCGCCTCTTCGGCAACGACAAACTCGAGAATATCTCCATCGGGCAATATGACGGATACCGGAGCGAACAATTCGTCGCGCCGGA
>CAYRYX010000090.1:0-3872 GCA_964428755.1 uncultured Bdellovibrionales bacterium
AAATTTCGTGCGAAAACCATGAAAGTTGAGAAGGGCTACTATCGTAACCCGACGAGACTTGAATGGTTTGCAGCTGAAATTTTCGGATTTCAGCCGACAAGCAAGCATTTGTTTTTTATCTATGCGGTGAGAATTTGGACAGTTACCTGCGGCGCTGCATGTCCTCGAGGATGCCAACGGCGTCTTCGAGGTCGTCCTCCTTGGCTCCCTGCGCGAGACGCATGACGAGATCCTTGACCGCGACCGGGTCGGGAACGTTCCGGAAGATGAAGCGAGGGACTTCGCTCGCGCTTTGAACGTAGACTTCGCCGAAGCCGAGGACGCTTTGAAGAAGTCCTTCGACTTCGCTCGTCACGTCCTGCACCTTGGAAAACGAGACCTCGCTTATGTGCCGCACGAACAACCCCTTCTGTTCGATGTTGATGATCCGCTCGTTCGTGATGATCCAGACGTCGAACCAGACGTCGATCCAGACGAGGAAGACGAAGAGCCAGAGAAGGAGGAAGAACGTGTTCTCGATGAGAAGTGCGATGAGTCCGTTCTCACCCGTGAACGCGTCCGGGAAGAGCGCCGGAAGAAGAAAGAATCCGAAGATGAGTCCGGCAGCGAGGAGTGCTGCCATGAAAAGGTGCGACGCGATGTCGAACCAGTGCCGGTGGAGGACCTTGATGATCGTCTCCCCTTGTCTCGTACCCGCGAGTTTCTGGACGTTTTCTATGGTCACCATAGGGTTTGTTGCCGTGTCAGTTGCGGCGTGAAGACGATCGAGTCCCAATCGATCCGGGAAAAGATGATCGCATTGAGCCCGAGGAGGATGGCGAGGCCGGAGAGGAAGACGGTGTTCCCCCAGAACGCGGTCTTCTTCGAGAGCGAATATTTGGAGATGTGGTACACGATGAACAGTGTCGTGACGGACACGCCGAGGAAGAAGAGAAGATACAGGAGAGAGACTATCTGTTGCATAGGGTTTTGTTTGTCTCCATCTTACAACAAATCTTCCCGTTCGTCTCCAATGGAAGGGAGTTTCTGGTAGAGTGTCTTGAAAAGCGCCTTCTGGAATTCGGCAATCGCCTCATTTTCGATGACGAATACCACTTCTGTTCGGTAGTCGATGAACGCGACCTTGCGTCCGTAGATGAGCTGTGTGATGCCGTATTCGAACAGGCCGGACTCCTTCGGAATGATTCGGACTTCCCTGTTGAGATCCGGCTGCTGCGTTCTTGATATCGCTTCGTTCGTAATCACGAATCGTTCGATTTGCTTCTTCTTTTTTGTATCCTGGTAGTAGCCTGAGAGGTAATCGCTGCGTTTCTGCGCGTCAAGAGACGAGCTGTAGCGGTAGTATATCTCGCCTTTCCCGAGCGTCGACGCGAGGTCGTCCCAGATGGCGCGTATTCCACTTGTTCCCTTGAAGTACTTGGCTATCGGCTTCGTCGCTTCTCCTTTTTGGTAGACGCTCTGTAATTCCGGAATCAATGAATCGAGGTCGTCCTCGACTGTTTCAAGAAGGCGTCGTAGCCGGTCAGGGGATTCGGCGACGTAGTGATCGCGTTTCCCTTTCCGCATCCGCGAAACGAGCCCCTCCTTTAGGAGCTCGTCGAGTGATTTGTACACGAGTGGACGGGATATGCCGGCCTCGCGGGAGAGATCCATGATATTGGCTGTGCCGAGCCGGAGAAGCGCGAGATAGATGCCCGCCTCTTTCTTTCCGAGTCCTATCTTTACGAGCGTTGCAACCGTATCCATATAATATGTAACAATTATTTACACATTATAATTATACTATATTTGCCTTGAAATAGCAATTATATGTAATTATATGAGAAATATTATTGTATATATTAAGTTTTCTATTGACAGAATTAAAATTTCGCGCTATACTCTTTTGCCAAGCTGAAAGAAGGATAGCAGCTTGAACAGTCCTTTCAAAAATCCGTATCTTCGGATTTACCATAGCCAGGAGCCTTTAAGAAAATTTGAAGTTTCCTGGCTATGGTGGACCGAATACTTCGGCTGCCCACTGGCGCGTCGCTTCAAAGCGACGAAACTACCGGAGAAAACCATGACCGCTTTTCATATCGCCCAAGAAAAGAGCAGCTGCAACAAGCTCGACCTGCACAGCACGGCGCGACGCGCGATAGCCCGCGCAATCGGGGCCGCCGCAACCGGAGCGGGTACATCCGCAGACGCATGCGCCTTGCTCAGGAAGGTCCGGGATGGCGAACGGCGCATCTTGAACTATCCGTGCATCGCGGAACGGCTGCTTGAGCGACTTCTCGAGACTCTCATCCTTGATCGGCCTTCAGCTGATAAAGGGTCGCCCAGTGAGGACGTGTATAACTGGGTGTATGATTGCGAGTCGATCGCGAAGTGGCTCTGGTGGCGGCGAGGTTGGGAACGTTTTGATGCTTTCTCGAAGAAATGGATCATCCGTTTGGCGGGTGCCGTTTTGGAAGAGACACGTGTCGATGCGAAAATCCGAGAATACGGCTATTGGCAGTGTTCGACGATCCGTCCCTTCGTGCGGTTCGCGAAGAAGGATGATGACCCGACCGAGTTTCTCGTTGCGCCGGAACTCGTGTGCAGGCTATCGTACAACAGCATCGTGCATTTGCCCGAATGGCCTGTTGTAAGGAGCTCGTGACAATCACACCACGCTGACCCCTGGTCTGACAGCGTGTAACAAATGAACGGGGAAGAGTCTGGCGAGTATCGCTCGCAAAGGCCCGAGGGGAGTGTATGAAAGACTAAAGACCCTCTCAGAGCTATTCTGGTAGATATGCTTGGACTACCCGCCGTGTACCGGGCGTCATCGTGGCTTGGGGAGTTGTGTGAATACACATCCTCCCCATCTTTATTGAGATTTTGAACGTTTGTTCGAGATTTCATAGAGAATCGTTTGTTTTTAAAGAGATGTTCCTTGTACTGCGGAGATACCATGAAATCATTGTGTGTGCTGTTTTGCTTGCTGCTTTCCGGCTGCTCCTATCATGCCGACAGCACCAACCATGCTCCTGCGGATGGTTATGCGACCGCCAGAAAACATATCGAGCAAGGAAGCGGATGTTCCATCCGTGCGATGAAGGATGCGGTATGGTCGCTTGAGCGGCATGGACTCTCGAAAGAGTACCGGAGCCGGTTCGCAGAAGTCTACAAGCGAACCTGTGATGAGTATGAGCGGAAGACGGCTTACCGTTGTAAGACAAGCTCCCCAATGCTGATCGCAGCAAGAGCCTTCAGGAATGGCAAAACTCCTTCGCGATTCTCTTCCGCGTGTAGATGAGACGGGTTCCGAAGCAGACCCGGACAAAAAACTTCACGGATACGGTAAAGGGCGATCTCAAACGAGGCCGCCCTTTCGATTTTCATGAAATCTTACAGGAGTTTGTCTTGGTGATTTTCGGGCATCTCCATGCCGATGTGGGCGTAGCCTTCGGGGGTGACGACTCGGCCGCGTGGGGTGCGGGCGAGGAAGCCGAGTTGGATGAGATAGGGCTCGTAGACGTCTTCGATGGTCTCGATTTCCTCTCCGGTGACGGCGGCGAGCGTTTGGACGCCGACCGGTCCGCCGCGGAATTTCTTCGCGATGGCGGAGAGGATGTTGCGATCGGTCGGTTCGAGCCCGATTTCATCGACCTCGAAGAGAGTGAGCGCTTCGCGGGCGATGTCATACGATATATCCTTGTGGCCGTGGATTTCGGCGAAGTCACGGACCCGCTTGAGGAGTCGGTTCGCGACGCGGGGCGTAGCGCGGCTTGCCTTCGCGACCGAATCCGCCCCTTCGTCGCCGATGCCGATCCCGAGGATGCGCGCCGAGCGGGAGATGATGGATTTCATCTCGTCGTGCTCGTAGAATTCGAGGCGATGGGTCG
>CAYRYX010000091.1:0-3862 GCA_964428755.1 uncultured Bdellovibrionales bacterium
AACTCTACGAACAGGGACACATCACCTATATGCGCACCGACTCCGTCACGCTTTCGGCCGACGCGATGGGCGCGATCGCAAGCGTCGTGAAATCGTCGTTCGGTGAAAACTATCTCGAGGTCCGTCAGTTCAAGACGAAGTCCAAGAACGCTCAGGAGGCGCACGAGGCGATCCGCCCGACAAGTTTCGACACGATACCGAAACTCCAAGACGAGGAGCGCAAGCTTTACACGCTCATCCGCACACGCACGATCGCCTCGCAGATGAAGCCGGCGGAACTACTCAAGACGAAGATCGTCGCGAACACGACGGATCGCGCGCTCCCCGATTTCACAGCGACCGGTTCGCGCCTCACCTTCGACGGATGGCTCAGGCTCGATACGGCGGCACGCGGCGATGATGTCGAGCTCCCGGAAGTCGCAGCAGGCGAATCACTGAAGCTCGAAGGAATCAGCTCGGAAGAAAAGGAGACTGAGCCACCGAAACGATATTCCGAAGCCGGACTCGTGAAGGAGCTCGAGAAGCGGGGTATCGGTCGCCCGTCCACCTACGCCTCGATCATCAAGACCATCATCGACCGCGAATACGTGGAGAAGGAAGGGCGGTCGCTCAAAGCGACGGAAATCGGCGACGTCGTCGATTCCTTCCTCTCCGAGCATTTTCCAGACGTCGTGTCCGACACGCTCACCGCGGACATGGAAAACAAGCTCGACGAAATCGCCGAAGGCACCAGGGGCTACGCGAAAACGCTCCGTGATTTCTACACGCCCTTTTCGAAGGAGGTGAAAGCGAAAGACAAATCGACCGACAAGGCGACGAACCTGGGCGTTGCGGATTCGGCACACCAGTGCCCCAAGTGCGGGGCGTCCATGGTCATCAAACTCGGTCGCTCGGGAAAGTTCCTCTCCTGCTCGAAGTACCCGGACTGCGACGGTGCGCTCGGTATCGATGGCAAGGAGATCGAGGGACCGAGGCCGACCGGCGAGAAGTGCCCCGAATGCGGCAGCGACCTCGTCGAACGGACTGGGAAATACGGGAAGTTCATTTCCTGCAGCAACTACCCGAAGTGCAAGCACATCAAGAAAGACGACCCATCCAATCCGATGAACGGTACCGGCGTGAAGTGCCCGACCTGCAGCGTCGGCGAGATGACCGAGAAGCGCGGCCGGTTCGGCGTCTTCTTCGCCTGCAGCAACTACCCGAAATGCAGGAACGCCATCAAGGCCAGACCGACCGGAAAGACCTGCGACCTCTGCGGATCACTCATGATGGAGGGAACGAAGACCATCCCCGACCGCTGCTCGAAAAAGGAGTGCCCGAACCACAACCCGCACAAACTACAGGGAGCAGTCAAGAAATAACAGTCAACAAAAAAACCGCCGAAAGGCGGTTTTTCATACCAGATACGTAATACCAAATTCCAAGCTACACCGTCCGAACCATGAGAAGGTTCGTTCCGCCTTTCTTGCCGAACGGCACACCCGCCGCAACGATGAAGCGGTCCCCTTTCTTCGCGAACCCTTCCCGAACGAGGATCTTCTTCGTGAGTTCGATGACCTGGCTCGTGTGCGTGAACGGTTTCACTTCGTATCCGGAACAGCCGAAGAAAAGCGCGACCCGACGGATGGCGTTCTCGCGCGGCGTCAGCACGACGATCGGTTGCGTCGGACGATGCCGGGATACCGACCGTGCCGTGAACCCGGATTCCGTAAGCGCGACGATTGCGACCGCCCCGACTTCCTTCGCCGTCACGACGACCGCGTGTCCGACCGACTCCGCGACCGAATCCAGTCCGATGGAATCGTTCCGCACGATCGCATGCTCCTGCCCCTCCTGTTCGATACGCGCCGCGATGCGCGCCATCATCCCGACCGCCTCGACCGGGTATTCGCCGAGCGTCGTTTCCTCCGAAAGCATGACTGCGTCCGTCCCGTCGAGGATGGCGTTCGCGATATCGTTCACCTCGGCGCGCGTCGGCACCGCCGCATGGATCATCGACTCGAGCATCTGCGTCGCGACGATGACCGGCTTTCCGAGTTCCCGCGCCATCTGGATGATCCGTTTCTGGAGGAGCGGCACTTCTTCCATCGGCACCTCGACTGCGAGGTCGCCGCGCGCGACCATCACGCCGTCCGCAGCCCGGAGAATACTCTCCAGATTCTCGATCGCCTGGTCGGTCTCGATCTTCGCGATGATCCGCGCTTGGGATTTCTTCTTATCGAGGATCGCACGGAGTTCGAGCACGTCCTCCGCTTTCCGCACGAACGAGAGCGCCATGAAATCGACTTTCTCCTTCACTCCGAATTCGAGGTCCTTCCTGTCCTTCGCGGTGAGCGAGCTGATGTTGAGCGCGGTTCCCGGAAGATTCACGCCGCGGCGGCCCTTCGTGTCACCACCGAAAATGATCTTGCACCGGATCTCATTCCCTTTCACTTCGAGCACCTCGAGTTTCTTCTTGCCGTCGTCGAGAAGGATGAACTTACCCTTCTCGATCTCCTTCGGAAGATCCGGGTAGTTTACGTACGCGCGGTGCTCGTCACCGATGCACTTCTTCGTCGTGAGCGTGAATTCCTCGCCCGCCGTGAGCGTGACCCGCTCCTGATAGAAATCGCCGATGCGGATCTTCGGTCCGGAAAGATCCTGAAGTACCGCGATCGGCGTCTTCGTCTTCCTGGACACCTTGCGGATGACCTCGAGCGACCGTCCATGTTCCTCGTGATCGCCATGGGAAAAATTGAGCCGGGCGACGTTGAGCCCCGCCGCCACCATCTTCGAAAGCACTGGCTCCTTTGCCGAAACCGGGCCGATCGTCGCGACGATCTTCGTCTTCTTCATCGTTTTCATATGAATCGCTTACGCGGGATTTATCCATCCGCACATTCGCCCATGGTACGTCGCATCGGAAAAAAAATCAAGAGCCGACCAGGCGCGCCTTGCCGGATTTGTCACACGCTCCTATAGTGGAAAGAGATGAACGAAACCTCTATGTCAGACCCACTGACCCTTGACGACATCTTCAGGACCTCGCGTCGACCGTTCTCCTCGGACGAGCGGAAATTCGTCGGGGACGCGCTCGCGTTCGCTACTACCGCCCATGAAGGTCAGTTCCGGAAATCCGGCGAGCCGTATGTCACCCACGCCCTCGCCGTCACGAAGATACTCGCCGAAATCGGCATGGACAAGGAGACGCTCGCCGCAGGGCTTCTCCACGACGTACCCGAGGACACCGAACACACGCTCGCCGAGATCGAACGGAAGTTCGGCAAGGAAGTGGCGTACCTCGTCGACGGCATCACGAAACTCGGCAAAATCAAGCTCCGCGGGTCACGGGAGGAATATTTCCTCGAAAACCTCCGCAAGATGTTCCTCGCGATGGCGGAGGACATCCGCGTCGTCATCATAAAGCTCGCCGACCGGCTTCACAACATGCGCACGCTCGACGCGCTGCCGCCGGAGAAGCGCGAGCGCATCGCGCGCGAAACGATGGAGATCTACGCGCCTATCGCGAACCGCCTCGGCATCGGCGAAATCAAGGGCGAACTCGAGGATCTCGCTTTCCGCCATCTGGAACCGGAACGTCACGAGGAGGCGAAAAAAATCGAAGGAACGTACATCCACGAAGGGAAATCCTATCTCGACCGCGTCATCGAGATCCTCCGCAAGGAACTCGCATCCGACGGCGTGAAGATCGTCGCCGTTTCCGGCCGCACGAAACATCTCTATCGCCTCTATAAAAAACTGGAGAAGCACGACATGGAAGTCGGACGCATCTACGACCTCATCGCGGTACGCATCATCGTCCCCGAAATCGTCGACTGCTACGAGACGCTCGGCACCATCCACAAGCGGTACCGCCCTCTCG
>CAYRYX010000092.1:0-1731 GCA_964428755.1 uncultured Bdellovibrionales bacterium
GCGAAGCGAAGCAATCCAGTCTTGGACTGCCGCGCCCTTCGGGCTCGCAGTGACGGAATGCCATGATGACCGTTCTTGATTCACGAGAACGGTTTTCCGTCTTTTCCCGTATTTCTGGTATAATCAAACCATGAAACGATCGAAGCTGCGGAAAAAATTGAAGCACGTCGCACGGTTGCATGCATGGGTTTCCGGCGGGCTGATGGCGCTCTATGTCGGGCTTTCCGTCATATATAGCCCGGATTTTTTCCTGTCCGATGTCCGTGACAAATTCCGCGCGCTGGCGGACGATACGATCGCCATAACGGCGCGGGTGCTCGCACCCCCTCAAAAACCACTCGTGACGGCGGCTCCGCTATGTTCTTCTGGGAATCTGTCCGTCGTACTCGACTGGGCGGATGACGAGAATTCCGTCTCGTTCGATATTTCCCGCGACGGATTGCCGCTCGTAACGGGATTGACCGCATCCGCATATTCCGATACGGCGGTCGTCGTCGGGACGAGTTATTCGTATGAGGTGACAGCATTGGGGCCGATGGGTCCGGGATCCGCCCTTTCCGACCCTGTGGTCGCGTCGACACCCGCCGAGTGCGCCATCACGTTCACGCCGGAGCTTTCCATAGTCTCATTCGGCGGACGATCGGTTTCGGGATATTCCGGAACACCCGCTGTCAGCGATCGGAAGCCGGAATTTTCCGGAATGACGAATATCCCGAACGCGGATATCAGCATCCTTATCAACGGATCGACGATGATTTCGGCGATGACAACCGCCAATGTGAACGGATACTGGTTATGGAAGCCGCCGATCGACCTGCCGCGTGGGGCGCAGACGATATTCGTGACGGCGACCGATCCGCTTGATTCTTCGGTGACGGTTTCCGCAGATCTCTCTTTCCGGATCACGAAGAAGAAGGATGACGGAAATAGTGGTGGAGGGAGTGCTGTGGCACCTCCAACCGGTTCGGTTCCGGGGATTGATGCGGAGAAACCCGAAGAACAGCCGACGGAATCCGAAGCGCTTCCGGGAGTGCCTTTTTCCATGAAACTTTCCGTAGCATCTCCCGAAGTCTATCAAGGGCGGCCGTTGCCGTTTTCCATGACGTTTTCCGATGTGGCGGAGTCGCTTCGTGGAGCGGGGGCGATCGCGCGGTATACGGTGATCGATGGAAGCGGTCGGGAACGGGCTTCATTCTTTGAAAATATCGTCATCGATGAGGGAAGGATCTTGTCCAGCGAGGCGGCTATCCCTCCATATTTCAAGGAGGGGGATTATCGTTTGAAAGCGGAAATCCTGGTTGATAGGTATAACGTGAGTCGGGAACGCGCGTTCGCGGTCGTTCCGCTTCCGCTTCTCTCTCCCGGCGGCGGATTCGTCGTCACCTATGCGCAGTTCCTGAGTCGGCTCGGCGTATTTGCGCTCCTGCTCCTCCTCCTTCTCCTGCTTTGGGTATTCGTCTTTTCCCGCGAATATATGCTCTATCTCCGCGCGATCCGACATATCACCGAGCGGCACCTCGCACGCGCCGGGTTTTTCGGGGGCAGAAAAGGGACGTCGTATTAATCCGGTATAAAGTTCATCCTTATGGAAGCAGCATTGTATCTCATGAATATCGCGACGATCGTCGCACTCATCATCGCTATCGCCTATACGGTCGGGGTGGTGTGGCGGGTGGAATTGCGGCTCGATACGTCGTACAAGTTCTTTCTGGCCGGTATCGTTCTCTTTTT
>CAYRYX010000092.1:1741-3851 GCA_964428755.1 uncultured Bdellovibrionales bacterium
GATGTGGCCGGTTTGGATGAAGAAAAAGCGGAACTGGCGGAAATCGTGGATTTCTGGTATGTTCCTGAGTTGAGGCCGGCGATCGAAATCGCGGTCGAGGCGCTTCGGATGCTGTTCTCGTTCTGTTTCCTGCTCGGTGTGGTCTTCATGCGGGGTATCGTCCGCAATCTGGACGGCGAGACGAAGGAATCATAAGCTGTATTTCGCTTGCTTCTTGCTTCGTGCCCCTTACTTCTTCCGAATATGGACTCTACGGCGGTCAATGATATCAAGGCTCGACTCAATGTCGTCGACGTGGTCGGCGGCTATTTGAAGCTTTCCAAGTCCGGAACCCATTGGAAAGCATGCTGTCCGTTCCATAACGAGAAGTCACCGTCTTTCATGGTGAACGAAGAGCGGCAGATCTGGCACTGCTTCGGCTGCGGGAAGGGCGGAGATATCTTCTCCTTCGTCGAGGAGATTGAGGGAGTCGAATTCCGCGAAGCGCTGAAGCTGCTTGCCGAGAAGGCGGGTGTCGAACTGCCGAAATATCGGAAGGAATCCGTATTCGCTTCCGGTGGCGTAGAGGAACCGGATCGGACAAAAGAGATACTCGAACTTGCGACGAAATTCTACGAAAAACAACTGTGGGATGGCATGGGAAAAAAGACGGCGCTTCCATACCTGCGCAAGCGGGGACTGACGGATGAAAGCATCCGTCACTTCCGCCTCGGATATGCGCCGGAAGGGTGGCGGCATGGCCTTGATTTTCTTGTTTCCCGTGGGTATCGTGAGCAGGAGATCGAGAAGGCCGGCCTCGTTATTCGGAAATCTCCCGACGTCCCTGAAAGCCATAAGCTAAAAGCTAGCGAAGCCCGGTATTATGATCGTTTCCGCGACCGCATCATGTTTCCGATTTCCGATATCGTCGGACGGATCATCGGTTATTCCGCGCGCGTGGCGCCAGGCGGCGACGAATCCCAGGCGAAGTACATCAATACGCCGGAAACGCCCGTGTATCACAAGAGTCGGGTGCTCTATGGACTCTATCAGGCGAAACAGGCGGTGAAGGAGCGGGGATTCTCGGTGCTTGTCGAGGGGCAGATGGACGTGATCGCGTGTCATCAGGCGGGTATCGGGAACACGATCGCGGCATCCGGAACCGCGCTTACGGCCGAGCAGCTCGACATTTTGAAGCGGTACGGAAAAGAGATCCGGCTATTTTTCGATATGGACGGTGCCGGGCAGGCGGCGGCTTGGAAGAGCGCGATGCTCGCGTTCGAGAAGGAGCTGGAGACGGCTGTCATTTCGCTGCCGCATGGAAAGGACGCGGCGGACGCGGCACTCGAAGACGCGGAAGTGCTTCGAAGGTCGGTCGAGACGCCGAAACCGGCCGCGAAATACTTTCTGGAAAAACTCGTCGCGGGAAATGATCCGCGTACGGCAAGTGGGAAACGTGCCATCGCCGAGGGATACGCGCCGTTGCTCCTTTCGATGAAAAATCCGATCGATAGGGGATTTTGGCAGAAGGCGCTTTCGGATGCGATCGGAGTGGAAGAAAAGGCGATTTCGGGTGTACTACAGGATGCATCTCTCAAGGCGAGGGATTTTTTCCATGATTCAGGGGAAAATAGGGAAGCGTCCAGTGCCGAAACTCATCAGGTGTTCATCCGGAGAGCGGATACGCTTCGTGATCGATTGCTCGGGTTGGCGTTACTCTCGAGGGAGGCGTTTAAAAAAGCGGTACTTCCGGAGCTGGTCGCGGCGTTTCTTCGTGAGGATCCGGTGTTCTCTCTCGTACATGATTCCGGTGGAGCGGATCCGATGTCGCTCGTTTCGGACGAGACGGTCAAGCGACGTCTGTCGGAGCTGCTCTTCCTGGCTGAACGTCTGTCCGAAGGAGCGAACGATGAATCGACCGCGGCGGAACGGGAGGCGCGGTTGATCGCGGAACTGGTCGCGGATATTTCTTCCGAACTTCGGAAAGAGGAGCGGACGGAAATAGCGCGCCAGCTCGAAGAGGCACGGAAAAGCGGTGACAAGGATTGGGAGCGTATGTTGATGGAACGGTTTTCGGAACTCTCGAGGTAGCTGCTCGAACGATTGTTTCTTCTCATATCGTGTGTTGAGA
>CAYRYX010000093.1:0-3622 GCA_964428755.1 uncultured Bdellovibrionales bacterium
ATGCTTCCCTATCTTTCCAAACGATTGAAACAGCATATGGAATTCGGCGATCCGTGGGTGAATATCCGTCTCGGCGGCGAACTTCCCCCGATCGAGCGGAAGCGGTCGGTCCAATATTCAACGGCTATCGGGCTCGCGCTCCGGGCCCTCGACGAGTATGAGAGTGTTGCTTAATCTCCTGCCGGAAGAAGGGAAGACCCGGATCCGGCGGGCGTACTACAATCGGTTTTTTTTCTGGCAGTCGCTCTTCCTGTTCTCGATAGGGGTATTTTATACCTGCATGCTCGGCAGTATCTTCTATGTCCTCCATGAGAACCGGACGACCGCAGAACGGGCGGAGGCGGATCGGGCGGCGACGCAGGTCGAAGCGAAGGAGCTCGGGGCGTACGAGGAGAAATTCCGTGAGGTGAACCGCATAGCGGAACAGTCGAACCGTTTTGACCGGGAGCATCTCCTGTGGACGGAGCTTTTCGTCCGTCTCGACCGGTCAGTTCCGGAGCATGTCGCCCTCACGAGCCTTTCGACCAAGGACTATACCGTGTTCGTCTCCGGACGCGCGCGGACACGGGACGATTTCCTCGGGCTCGAGCAGCGACTCAAGGACGATCCGTGCTTCACGAATTTCAACGCGCCGGTCTCGAATCTCTTTTCCGAGAAAGATGTCGATTTTCAGATCGACTTTTCCGTGAAGGAAGAATGCATAAAAGGAAAGATACGATCATGAATCTGCCATCCTCGGTATTGAAGTGTCTCTGTATCCCGACCGCGATCGTCTTCGTGGGTTCGGTTGCGCTTTTCGTGTTTGTCGCGCTTCCGCTCCGGGAGAAGATCGCCATGGAAAGCGATGATATACAGAAATTCCATGCCAAGATCGAGAACGCGGAGCGGAAGATCGGACGACTTCCGGAACTCGAGGCGCAATTCTCGGTCGTGAAGGGGGACGAACGGAAGATATCCCGGCTTCTGCCGGAAGCGAATGCGGTGGATTTCATCAAGGAGGTGGAGGAGATCGCGAAGACCGTCGGCGGGGAGGTTTCGATCGCGCAGGGTTCGGCCGTCGAGGCGGCGAAGAAGAAGCCGGTACCGAAGGAAAAGGATGTTGTCGACGATGATCGGAAGAAGACCGTCGAAAGGAGGACCATCGCGGATGGTCTTTCCTGGGAGAAGCGGCTTCCGCTCCGGGTGACGTTCATCGGGGAGTACGCGAAAGCGGTGAATTTTCTCCATAAGGTCGAGACGATGTCGTACCGTCTCGATGTCGTCGCGATCGATGTCCGACCGGTCGCACCGGAAGAGCGGGATCGCCGCGGCGGGGATGTCTTTGCCGCCGCTCCGGCCGAAGGGTCGGCCGATGCTGTTCCGGTCGTCGCGGAACAGCCGACCGTTTCGGCGGCATTCGATCTCGTCGTGTATACCGAATAAGACCGCCGCCATGAAATTTTCCATGAAAAAACCGAATATTTCCGGAAGGATGCTGTTCCTGATCTGGTTCAAGTCGGCACGGAAGCTGTTCATCCTCCTGTTTTTTGTCGTGATCGGGTTCGGCGCCTTCATCTGGTATGCGGACGTCTATCGCGGGGAATGGACCGCCGAGGAGAAGCGGATCTATGCGGAGACCGCGTTTCAGGAGACGGTTTTCAACGAGACGGAATTCCGGAAATCGGTCGCGGCGGCGGAGAGGCGCTCCGCGCTCCATGCGGAGGATATCGTCGTCGAAAACGACTTCTTCGTGCCGATTCCCGGAATGGGAAAGGATCGCTAGACACCGTTCATGGGTTCGTGTTTGACCGACTCCGATTTTCCGCGTATCCTGCATGGCTATGATGGAAACACGGGAAGAACAGATCGGTACGCTTTTCCGTGGGGAGAGCGCCTTCCGCGCGCGCCAGGCCGCTGACGCGCTTTTTTCGTCCGCGTGTTCCGGATGGGACGATGCGAGTGCTCTTTCCAAGGGACTTCGGGAGAAGCTTTCGGCGTCCATCCCGTGGAATATGTTCAAGCCGGTCGCCGTCCTGCCGAGCAGGCGTGGCGATACCTGGAAGGCCCTGCTTTCGGCTGGGGACGGTGCGCGGATCGAGACGGTGCTCATGCGCAACAGCCGCGGGCAGTTCACGGTCTGCGTGTCGACCCAGGTCGGCTGCGCGATGGCCTGCCGGTTCTGCGCGACGGGACGCATGGGATTCACGCGGAACCTGTCCCAGGACGAGATCGTCGATCAGGTCCGGTTTCTTCGTGACTTCATCCGGGAACGGAAACTCCAAGGAGAGATAACGAACATCGTCTTCATGGGGATGGGCGAACCGCTCGCGAACTATGACCAGGTCCGCGGCGCACTCCGGACATTCATCGACCGGATGGGTATCGGACCGACCCGGATAACGGTTTCGACGGTCGGATTGGTTCCGATGCTCGAACGGACACTCGACGATCCGGAGTGGCCGGCAGTGCGGCTCGCCGTCTCTCTTCATTCCGCGGACTCGCGGACGAGGCAAGAACTCATGCCGACATCCTATGCCGATTTCCTCGATCGGCTCGCCGAGTGGGCGGTGCGGTATTTCGCGAAATTTTCCGAGAAACGGCGCCACCTCACGTTCGAATACATCATGCTTGCCGGAGTGAACGATACGGACGGGCATGCTACAGCGCTGGTCCGATTCGCGCAGCGCATCGGAAAGGTGAAGATCAACCTTATCCCGTACAACATCACCGAGGGCGGATTCCGGAAGAGTGACGAACCGGATATCGAGCGGTTCCAAATGACGCTCGAGAAAGCGGGCGTCATCGTGACGCGTCGTCGGACCATCGGTGACGACATCGCCGCCGCCTGCGGGCAACTGGCGAACAAGGAACAAGGAAAATGAACTATTTCATCCACACCTTCGGGTGTCAGCAGAATATCGCGGATTCGGAACGGATCGCGGCTTCATATGAGGCGCGCGGGTTTTCTCCTGCCGCGCGGATGGAGGATGCGGACACCATCATCCTCAACACCTGCGTGGTGCGTGAACGGGCGGAAGAAAAGGTGCACGGGCTCATCCGCAACATCCGCAAGGGTCTGCACGGGAACAAGGATGTGCGGATCGTGATCACCGGGTGCCTCATCGGCGCGGCGATGCGGGAACCGTCGGGGAAGATGATGAAGAAACTGCGGAAGCGCGTTCCGGATGCCGAATTCCTGCCGCTCGAGGAGGTCGGGTTCGAGCACGCGCCTGTCCGCGGGAAGGGGAAACTCGCGTCCATCGTCATCTCGAACGGGTGCGATAATTTCTGTTCCTACTGCATCGTCCCATTTTCGCGGGGGAAGGAACGGTCGCGACCGTTCCAGGATATCGTGGACGAGGTGAGGGAGGCGGTTGCGAGTGGGAAAAACGAGATCCTGTTGCTGGGGCAGAACGTGAATTCGTACGGCGCCGATATCCTCGCAGCGAAGATCCGCGAGGGGGAGGAGTATGCGCTTCCGGACGGACGACGGGTGAAGCCCGTCATGGTGAAACACCTGAACCGCCATCGGATTCCGACGCTGTTTCCGTATCTCCTCGAGACGGTTGCCGCTCTGCCGGGCGTGGGAAAGGTTTCTTTTCTCTCGTCGAATCCGTGGGATTTTTCCGACGAGCTCATCGAC
>CAYRYX010000094.1:0-3549 GCA_964428755.1 uncultured Bdellovibrionales bacterium
GTCTCTTGGGCGAGAGAAATGCGAGTGATTGCATAGGTTTTTTTACCGTTTTTATGTCGATTCCATCATATCACTTTTTCCCGATCCTGTAGACCCCACTCATTTCTTCTGCGGAGCGGTTTTTATGATTCCCATCACGACCGCGCCGATGGTCTGAAACGGCAGTAAACCGAATACCGGGAACGACTCGGCGAGCGATGCCGCGAGAAGCGTGAGGAGCTTCTTCGCGACCATCTTTCCGATACCCTTCTCGTTCGCGAGCTTTTTCTGAAGCGCCTCAAAAAACACGAGCATCCCGATGATCGAAGCGAACATGAAGGTAATCACCTCGTTGATCCCCGGAAAATAGGCCGTCGCGAAATCAAGGATGTCGTTCAGCGCGGAAAAGACGATGACGAGGATCGGGAGAATACCCATAGGAGAAATGCCAAAATCCAAATATCAAATGCCAAACCAAATCCAAAGTTAAAAGCTCAATTTGTCATTTCTACATTCGGGCTTGATTTGACATTTGCCATTTGGTATTTGTCATTCCTATTGCTTCTCATCGAATTCCTTCTTCGCCGCCTCGATCTCGAGGAGCTGGCGCGGGTCGGAGGTGATGATCTGATCCTCCGAGTACGAGGCAATGACCTTGATCGCGACATGCTTGGTCCCCGCGAAGAAGATGCCTTCGCCGACGTTCGATTCGAGGAGGAGGAATTTCTCGTGGTCGGTCAGGTAGAAGGTCTCGGCGATGAGGTCGACCGACGCAGGCGACTGCTTGAGAAGGAGCTGCATGGACGAGTTCGTCACGATCGGCTTCCCGTACCGCGACGCCATGAAGTCGGCGATGTCCTGGGTGATGGTCGTGAGTCCCGTGTAGTACTTGCGGCACCGTTTCGCGATCCCGAACATGAAAGCGGCCGCGTCCTCGTTCTGCATCATGATCCACGCTTCGTCGACGACGACCAGGCGCTTTTTCATGGCGGTCCGCATCTCGTTCCATATGTACTGGAGCACCACGTACATCGCGATCGGTCGGAGCTCGTTCTCGAGATCCCGGATGTTGAAGACGACGAGCTGCTTGTCCATCGAGATGTTCGTCTGGTTGTTGAGAAATCCCCCGAACACACCTTCGGTATACCGCTCGAGCCGCGCCGCGAGCGACTCCGCTCCCTCGAGGTTCTGCAGCACCGCATAGAGATCCGCCATCGTCGGATACGAGGTTGCGGTGAGCGCCGAGAAATTCGAGAGTTCGGTGATGTCACGGATGGCATATGTCTCGCGGATCGCCCGGTCGAGGATGGAATCCTCTTCCGGTGTCACCGATCCGAGCATAAGGTGGAGGAGCCCGATCAGGTTCGCGATATGGCTCCGGAACACGCCGTCACTTTCATCGTCGTCTGATTTCGCGACTTTCGGCAGATCGAACGGATTAAGATGCGCCTGAGAGTTGAGCGCGATGTTCATGAATGTCCCGCCGACCGTCTCGCAGAGGTGCTTGTACTCGTTTTCCGGGTCGATGATGATGACCGCGGTTCCCATCATCATGGCGCGGAGCACCTCGAGCTTGATGGTATAGCTTTTCCCGGCACCGGACTTCGCGAAGACGACCATGTTCGCGTTCTCCATGTTGAACCGGTCGAAAAGCACGAGCGAATTGTTATGTCGGTTGATGCCGTACAGCACGCCCTCGTTGCTCGAAAGATCCGAGGAGACGAACGGAAACGTCGTGGAAAGCGGCGAGGTATTGAGGTTGTTCGCGATATCGAGCGAATCCATCGCGAGCGGTCTGGTCGCGACGAATCCCTGATCCATGCGGAGCACGGCCGGCTTCGTGAAGACAAGCTGGGCTTCGAGCAGAGCCTCGATCGATTGGGAAAGCTCGTTGAGCGACTTCTCGTCCTTGGCGTAGATCGTCATATAGAGCCCGAACCGGAAAAACTTTTCCGTCCCCTGCTGAAGCTTGTCGCGGAGTTCTTCGATGTTTTCGAGCGCCGATTCGAGCACGGGATCGCGGATTTTCCCTTCTTCGGATTCGATCGAGATCTGCGACTGCACCTGTGTCGCCGCGCGACGGAGATCCTGCACGATGTCGCGCGTGTCGATCGGATGGATGAAAAAGGCGATATCCATCGGAGCATCAAGGTTGATGATCGGTGAAAACCAGTTCGTCCCGAGGTATTTCGGGTACGCGACGATGAAATGCGTCCGGGACGCGACCTCGCCGACCTGGATCACGTTCGGCGTGAGGCGGATCGCCGGAGGCGCGATGAGATCCTTGAGGGTCGCGACACCCTTCTCATACAGCATCTCGCTTTCCGAAAGAGCGGACGACCTCTTCTCCGGTACGGCGGTCGGACGGACGATCGGTTCCTGCGGTCGGATCCGGTCTGCCGACACGGGAGCGGCGGCAAACGGCTGGAATCGCGGGACGGCGAAACTCCCCGACTCGGTCGGCTGGGCCGGTTCGCGTTCCCGGGGAGGCGCCTGAACGGGCGCGACGGGAATTTCCGGAACGGGCTGCCCCTGCGGACGCGGTTCATCGGAAATCGGCTCGGGCACATAGACCGGCGCAGAAACTGGAGGAGCTGCCGCGGGAACAGGAGCGACCGTTTCGGCTTTCGGCTCGGACGGATAGAGAAGGTTCGACGCGTGCGTGCCATGCTCTTCACGGGAAGGCGCCGGTGCGGCTGCGAAGGCCGGCGGAGCGACGAACGGAGACGGGGCCGGGCGCGGTATTTCCGTCCGAACCGGGGCCTGTGCCGAGGTCGCGCGCATCGGAAGCTCTTGCTTCTTCTTCCCGAAGCCGAGCCAGCCGAAAAGCGACTTTTTCTTGTTGAGGTCTTCCTTGAAGATGATTCGATCGGCCATATGATCAACGATTCTTTATTTCCATCTGATCGACGCTCCGGACGACCGTCGTCGTATAGAGCGACGGGTTGTAAGTGTTGTAGAGCAGTTCGATGACCTCTTCCGTCGAAAGCATGCTGGTGCGGACACCGGTCCCGGAAAGCGCGGCGGACGCCTGCTCGACGCGCTGAAGAAGCTGACTCTTGTAGGTCTCGAACAGTTCTCCCCGGGCATTCATATGTTCGGCGGGTCGGAACATGCCGCCGAGTTTCGCGAAAAATCCGCCGGAATCCGTCTCCGAAGGAGAAAACGGGATTACCACGTAGAAAAACTTCGACATGATGTTCGAGACTTCGGTCAGGTTTTTCACGAAGTTCCGATACTCGGAGATCTGGAACCGCAGGAGCTCATTCTCCTGGCTCTTCTCCTGCTCCATAAGTTTCTCGAGATACGGCTCGATACGGAAACGCCGCGAATGCACGATGATCTGCACGGGAAAGTCGAGCGAGTTGAGAAAATTCTGATATTGGGAAATAATCGCGTCCTGCTCCTCGCTCGATTTGAGATCGAAGTTCACCGAAGAGGCCAGCAGCACAGCCCGAAGCGCCCCGGATTTGAGCACCATCACGCCGTCACGCACCTCCTCGACATCCACGTATTTCTGCGTGGACGACGCACCGGAAGAAACCTTCTTGTTTTTGTTGAGAAATTCCA
>CAYRYX010000095.1:0-3511 GCA_964428755.1 uncultured Bdellovibrionales bacterium
ATTTTCAAACATAGATACGGCAACTTTCATTTCTTTCACGAGCGCGTCGACGTCGCGTTCGTCGTTGTAAATGGAAAACGATACGCGTGCGGTCGCGGCGAGGCCGAGCTTGCGGTGGATCGGGGAGGCGCAGTGCTCTCCGGCACGGATGCAGATGCCTTTTTCGCCGAGGATCTGTGCGAGGTCGTGCGGATGGATGCCCTTAAGAGTGAAGGAAATGAGCCCGGCATGCAGTTGCAGGTCCGGCGAGCCGAAAATCGTGAGGTCGTCGCCGAAGGTTTCCGTGAGTTTCTCCGTCGCATACTTGGTCAGTTCCATTTCGTGCGCTTCGATGTTTCCGGCGCCGATATCGGTGATGAAGTCGATCGCCACTCCGAGTCCGATGATCGCCGCGATATCCGGCGTGCCGGCTTCGAAACGGAATGGTGCGGGCTTGTATTCGGGAATATCCGCGCAGGCATCCGCAACCATGCCGCCACCCTGCTGGTAGGGTGGGAGCTTGTCGAGGAGGTGCTTGCGTCCCCAGACGACGCCGACGCCGGTCGGTCCGAACATCTTATGTCCGGAAAAGACGACGAAATCCGCCCCCCACTCCATGACGTCTATCCTCGAATGTCCGACGACCTGTGAGGCGTCGATGACGACTGCTACGTCCGGTGAAATCGACTTTATCGTTTTCACGATACTCGTGACCGGGATCTTTGTTCCAAGGACATTCGATACCGCGGAAAACGAGACGATCGCGGTGTCCGCGTCGATGACGGTCGTAAGCGACGCCAGGTCGATATTCCCGTCGGCGCCGATCGGGATCGTGCGGAACTCGACACCGTGTCTGTTCGCGACTTGTTTCCAGGGAAGGAAATTCGAATGATGCTCCATATCCGTGACGACGATATTGTCACCCTCTTCGAGAAAAGTCGAAAGCGTCGACGCGAGAAGATTCAGTCCTTCGGTGGCGTTCCGGACGAAAATGATCTCGTCTTGTTTTGCGCCGATGAATGCCGCGACCTTCCCGCGCGCCCCCTCGAGTCTTCCGGTCGCCTCTTCGGCGATAGGATACAATCCGCGACCGACGTTCGCCGAATACCGCTCGTAGTATCCGGTCACGGCATCGATCATCGTCTGTGGCTTGAGCGTCGTTGCCGCCGAATCCAGATATACCAGATCCGGGTGGTGTTTGAAGAGAGGGAAATCACTCTTTATAGTTTTCAGGTTTTTCATAGCGGTTTGATTATAATATCAAAATCCAAATGCTCAATTTCAAATAAAATCCAAATAACATAAGCCACAATGAGATTCCTCGACTACGCTCGGAATGACGAGAATTATGGTTTGTGTTTTTGAGCTTGATTTGTCATTTGGAATTTGAACTTTGGATTTTATTGGTATATCGCGCGATCTCATCATAAAAAGAATTGATAAATCCATCCGCGAGGAGCGCCTCAGCTCGTGCCTGGTCGAGCCCGCGGGTCTTCATGTAGAGGATCGCTTCTTCGGAAAGGGTGCCGGTCGTACTCGCGTGTTCGCAGGCGACGTCGCTCTCGAGGATCTCGAGCGAGGGGATCGAGACGGCGGATGCTTCTTCGGAGAGAAGGAGGTTTCGGTTTTCCTGTTTCGCGTCGGACTTGACCGCTCCTTTTTCGATACGGATGAGCCCATGATAGGAGAGGGATGAATTCCCGGAGAGGAGACTTTTCACGAGGGCGGTCGATTTCGTATTCGGTGCTGTGTGGTGCTGTCTTATTTCCAGGGAAAAGGCAGCTGATTCCTTTTCGTCGAAAAGTGCGAAGATGTGCGCCTCCGCGCCGGTCCCGGCGAGGACGAAATCGAACGTCCCGGAACGATTTTTCATGAAGAAAACCACTCGCTCACCTGATTTGAGGTGAAAAGACGTTTTGCTTGATTTCGTGAGGTCGATGAATTTCATAGGGTCAGCCAATGGCATTTCGCATCTCGAGATTCATGAGCCGGTTGAGCTCGATCGAGTATTCGAGCGGGATTTCGCGGGCGACGGGTTCGATGAATCCGTTGACGAGGAGCCCTTCGGCGTCGTCTTTCGAAATTCCACGTGAGGCCATGTAGAAGAGTTTTTCCTCGGAGAGTTTCTCGACCCGCGCCTCGTGTTCGACCCGCGCGTCCTTGGAGCGGATGCGCATGGTCGGATAGGTGTCGGACCGCGACGATTCGTCGAGGAGGAGCGCATCGCAGACGACGGAAGCGGAGACGCGTTTCGCGCCGGGTGCGACGTGGACGAGTCCGCGGTACGATGTTCGTCCGCCGTCTTTCCCGATGGATTTCGAGACGATGCGTGAGCTGGTGTCACTCGCTAGGTGCACTATTTTCGCACCGGCGTCTTGGTGCTGATCCCTTCCCGCGAAGGCGATGGAGAGGACCTCGCCGCGCGCACCCTTCCCTGCGAGGTAGACCGCCGGGTATTTCATGGTCACGCCGGAGCCGATGTTGCAGTCGATCCATTCCATGATGGCGCCTTCCTCGGCGCGGGCGCGCTTGGTGACGAGGTTGTAGATGTTCTTGCTCCAGTTCTGCACGGTCGTATAGCGGACACGCGCATTTTTGTGTACGAAAATCTCGACGACCGCGGCGTGGAGCGACGCGCTGGTATAAATCGGGGCGGTGCATCCTTCGATGTAGTGCACGGATGAACCTTCTTCGGCGATGATAAGCGTCCGTTCGAACTGTCCGAACCGCTCCGCGTTGATGCGGAAGTATGCCTGGAGCGGAAGTCCGACTTTCACTCCTTTCGGGACGTACACGAACGAACCGCCCGACCAGACGGCGGTGTTGAGCGCGGAGAATTTGTTGTCGGCCGTCGGGATGAGCGTGCCGAAATACTTCCGGACGATGTCCGGATGTTTTTTTACCGCGGTGTCCATGTCGCAGAAGATGACGCCCTTCTTCGTGAGTTCCTTTTGGATACTTTCATAAACGACCTCGCTTTCATACTGAGCGGAGACGCCGGCGAGGAATTTCCGTTCGGCTTCGGGGACGCCGATCTGGTCGTAGGTGTCCTTGATTTCCTGTGGGAGATCGGTCCAGGCATCAGCGTTCCCCTCGGACGCCTTGAGATAGTAGGTGATGTCCTGAAAATCGATGCCGGAGAGATCGGCGCCGAAGCTTGGCATCTTCTTTTTTGTGAACATTCCGTAGGCATGAAGCCGGATATCCCGCATCCATGCCGGTTCCTCTTTCATATCGGAAATCTCGCGGACGATACCCGCGTTTAACCCACGCTTCGTCTTCTTGACCGCGCGTTCCGGCATGGAAAATCCGTATTTGTAGTCGAAATCGATCGATTCCTGTTTCATATCAGATATTCTCGAATCCTTCTTTCTCGATTGCTCGGGCGAGTTCCGAGCCGCCGTGCTTCGCGATGACGCCGTTCCCTATGACGAACACCCGGTCCGGTTTGAGATACCGGAGAATGCGGGTCGCATGCGTGATGATGAGGATCGACGAATCACCGGTCTTGTGTTTCAGGATGAACCGTGCG
>CAYRYX010000096.1:0-3478 GCA_964428755.1 uncultured Bdellovibrionales bacterium
AAAGCTCGTCGGAAAGCTGCAAAAGCCGATCCTCCGGAGAGTCGGTTTTCGGGGTCTCTATGTGTCCGTAGGCGATGGCGACGGATTTTCCGCCCGTTTCCTCGATGACTCCCCATCCGATCGTCGCCGTTCCCGGATCGATGCCGATGATTCTCATAGAATACGGAATAAGGAATTACGAATCAAGAAAATAGACCTTTCGTTCGTATCAGAAATGGCTATTTGGCGATGCTCCATAGAACCTCGAAAAGTGCCCGTTGACTTGCGACGGTCGCAGTGTTTTTCACGCGAACGGTCATGACTTCCGGCTCGTATATGTTGAAACTCACGCTGTCGGGGCGGATGCTTACATTTACGATGTTGCCTATCCCGGGTATGGCTCTGGATTCGTTTTCTATGATACTTTCCTTTTTATTGTGTATTACATCTTCTCCGGAGCCGATATATCGGAGCTTGACATCCTTATCTTTTCTTAGTGTTTCCCATTCTGGAATCCTGTCACCAAAAAGCTTCACCCAATTCATTCCGGCACCTCCGATGATATCAAGGAAATCATTTTCCTTTGCCGCTTTCAACAGTAAGAATTCATCCTCTATGACCGCCTCTCTTCCGCGTATGATCTCAACCACTCCGGCAGGGGAGCGATCATAAAGCTTCATTAAGTCACGAACGCCCTCAAGCGTGTCCAGTCGTTTTTTTTCGGCTTCCTGAAGAAGCCTGTCCGGGCTTGTTGCGCCGTATCTGATTCGGCGGCCTTCGCCGGAGGGAACAACGAGCTGTTTGTCCTGAAGTTCCCGCAAGGCATCATAGACATACTGTCTGTGCAGGCGGGTCCGGCTGATAATCGTTTTCGGGCTCAGGGAAGAACCGGCTTCAAGGAGTGATACGTACACGGAAGATGCCTTGGCCGAAAGCCCGGACTTCAATGCGCTCCCGAGGTAGCTGTTTTTTATATTAGTCATAAGTATATGACTATGATATCATAATAATCCTTTTATAGCAAGCTATTCGGTAAGTAAAATATTACTATAAATACCATGACTGACTATTGACACCGTATCGTTTTCGGTGTATGATAGACCGTCGAGTCTGAAGAAGGCTTTGACTTCCCTGTTCATTCACAACCGGTCATAGGAGTATCGATCATGAAAGAGAGAGTTGCTGTCGTAAGGGCCGCCCGTGAAAGGTTCTATGCCTTGCGGGCGAGATACAAGGAAGAGGAGCGTCTGGCCCGTGAGGAGTGGGAGATTGCGGTTATCGAACAGATCCGTTTGGCGGAAACCGCTGCCGAAATCGCCGAGTTCTTCCGCAGTCTTCCATACAAGAATGGCTCGTCCGCTCGCTACGTGGCCGAAGCGAGAGTCCTTGAATTGTGTGACTCGGTCGATGCCGTTCGTGCGACGTACAGGAAATATCCCTTTGCCATGTTGTGGGAAGCGTGGAACAGACTCTCCCTGATGGAAGTGGAGGCCGCAAAGACTACGGCTGAGCTCGTGCATGCCGCCAAGAGGAGTCTTCCGTTCACGATTGCTGTCAGAAGTTGCTGTCCAAAGACTGCGGCTGTCGTGGCTTTTGCCGCATTCAGGAAGTTCCTGTCCGGCTGCAAGGACAAGGAGGAATGTGGATCTCTTGTGACGACATTCGGTATTGGCGAATGGAAGGACGACGGTCGTTGTTGGTGCTTATGGTCTGTGGCGGACGAGGTTTTCTGGGAGCGTCTCAAAGAACTCGGCTGGGACATCATCAGGGAGGATCGTTCAAGATATGCTGTTTATGATGAGGATACGGGTCGCACGATTTGGAGACCGTGTTTTTTCCTGAAACGCGAATGAGAGGTTGTTGCGTTTGGGTTGTTCGTTGACAAACCGATTCAGGAAGGAGTTTTCTTATGAACGTCGGAAAAGACACTGTTGAAGGGAAAATAACCCTCACAGAACTTTCGGATGAGTGCAAAGCCAGAATTCTCGACGGATTTCTTTCTCTTATCATCCTGCAAACGGACAGCACCGGGATCATAAGGTATCTTCGTGGAGAGGGATATGATTTCGAAGTCATTTTCAATCCGTATGGGGAGGGAGGGGACCTCCGATATTTCATCAGCGAATTATTTGATCTCCTGAGCGAAGAAGAGGCTCGTTCATTGTTCATGAAATTTCTGCCAGTCGTTTTGGCTGATGAACTTGGAGCAAAAAAAGTTTCGATCGAGTGGGATTGATTTATGGCGGAGCGATCGTCGGGTACGATTGCTCCTTTTCTTTTTCTGGATTACTCGACGGGGTTTGTCCGTCTTGGGCGGGCTCGGAATGACAAAAGAACGCCCGATAGCGTTCTTTTGCGTTGACTGTTGATTGTTAACTGCTGACTGTTTATTGAAGGTTGTCCCAGACGGTCTGGATGTCCTGGTGGTCGTCGAGGAGTTCGTAGAGGCGTTCGTATTTTTCCTTGTCCTCGCCTTGAAGTTCGGTGGTCTGGGTCGGGCGATAGGAAAGCGCGGCGGATTCGATGGTAAGCCCCGCTTTTTCAAGTGATTCCTTCACGGACTGGAGTTCTTCCGGTTTCGTATAGACGGTGAGGGAGTCGCTCTCGATGCGGACATCGTCGGCACCAGCTTCGATGGCGGCGAGTTCGACCTCGTCCGCATTTTTTTCGCCGAGTGGGGCGGTTATCTCGCCGACAGGCTGGAACATATAGGCGATGGCGCCCTCGGCGACCATTTTTCCGCCGTTCTTCGTGAGAAGTGTCCGGACTTCGCCGACGCTTCGGTTCCGGTTGTCGGTTGCGACGCTGATGAGGAGCGCGACTTGTCCCGGACCGTAGGCTTCATAGAGAAGCTCCTCGATCTCGGCGCCTTCCTTGGATTCGCCGGTGCCGACCTTGATCGCCCGTTCGATGCGGTCTTTCGGCATATTGACCGAACGGGCCGTGTCGACCGCGAGGCGGAGCTTGAAGTTCATGTCGGGGTTGCCACCGTGTTTGGCGGCGATCGAGATAAGTCGGCCGACCTTGGTGAAAACAGCGGCGCGCTTCGCATCGTTGAGGCCTTTTTGGCGGTGGGTGGTCGCCCAGTGGGAGTGTCCGGACATATGAGACGAGTTACGAATTACGAGTCACGAGTTTCGAATGGGAACTGACAAGAAAAAAGCGAAACTTACGCGATTAAAATTCTTAAGTTTTTTATATAAGCCATTTTTCTCTGTCATTGCGAGGAGTGTAGCGACGTGGCAATCCAGGGAAATGACTGAAAGACTGGTTTGCTTCGCTTCGCTCGCAGTGACGGAGGGAGCAAGCGCGTAATTCCTAAAGAGAACAAAAAAATAAAGCGATTCCATCGTAGCCGAAGAACCGCTTTTTATCAAGATTTTCCTTCCAAAGTGATTCAGGTGTGGTAACTGTCCAAAATCTCATGTCGAGCTGCAAATACGAAAATTTCGTGCGAAAACCATGAAAGTTGAGAAGGGCTACTATCGTAACCCGACGA
>CAYRYX010000097.1:0-3373 GCA_964428755.1 uncultured Bdellovibrionales bacterium
AAGCTGACCCCGATGGAGGCCCTTCGAAAGGATTGATGATTGCAGATTGAAGAATGCGGAATGAGAAACATGAAAATGATACGCATTGCTTTTCTGCCAGTTTCTCATATCCTACAATCTGCAATCTAAAATCATAAATCTGCAATGGTATGAAACTCCCTGTCTGGAAACCGCTCCATATCCTACTCAAGCTCCTCGGCGCTCCGGTCGAGTGGGAGGTTTCCGTCGGCGCGGCCGTGTTCCGTGTCGATGACGGGAGGCGGTCGTATCTTATCCTTCGCTATCCGAGCGGACATTTCGATTTTCCGAAAGGACACATGGAATCCGGGGAAAGCGAGGAAGATACGCTTCGTCGTGAGACGGAGGAAGAAACGGGGATACGGACACTCCGGATCCTTCCGGATAGGACGAGTATCCGTTATTTCTATATCGCCAAGGGGAGTGAACGCGAGCGGAGGATCCGTGAGGGTCGGGGATTCTGGATTTTCAAGGCGGTGCATTTTTATCCTGCGGAAACGGATGAAATCGAGGTTCGCATCTCGCATGAACACACTGGCTTCGAGTGGCTTCCGTACGGGGAGGCGCTTGAAAAGCTTACGTTCGTGAATGCGAAGGATGTTCTGCGGCGGGCGGAGGCGCTTGCCCGGAAGGAAGATGCCTCCGGATTGTAGTAAGAGTGAAGGCTTATCCTATGTTTCCGACACGACCCAAGAACAGCGAGGATTCGGTGAGGACGCTTTTCAACGAGGCGAGCCGTCGGGCGCATGACGAAGGGGTGGGGACGTATGACGAGTGGCGGGATCTGGTTCAGGGTTTGCTTCAGGAAAAGGTGAACGAGGGATTGTTCGATATCGATGAGGATATTCCGACGATGGAGCGGGACCTCGAGATGATGTGGACGGAAGCGGAGCGATCGTTGCGGTAGATATTTTCCCGGGTTGACCCGCGCATCGGAAGCGATTCTGTTGCGGGGTCAGGATCGGGTGAGACGGGTGAAGCGGGAAAAGCCCTTCCTCAGGGGGAGAGGGCTTTTCCTTTTCTGTGGAAATAAAAAAGAAGGGCGGATTCACCCTTCTTGTTTAGAGTTCCCGGAATATCCGGACGATTTCCTTGATCCGAGAAAGTTTTTGGCTATGTGGCAGGTCGCTCAGCCAGCAGTCGAATGCGAGTACCTGAACGCATAGCGCATCGTCTTCGATTGCGAAGGTAAAGCTGTAATCGTCGTAACATTTTTCCAGATAGGAAATGTAGTGTTTTTTCTGCTCCTGATACCATTGCGCAAGTACGCTGCGAAAGATGTCTTCCGGAATCCATGAATTTATGAGGGGTTTCCGCGTCCATTCTTCCTGTCCAAGCAAGTGGTTTTCGCTGCCATCACGGAACCGTGCCCCATCTTCCGTTACGAATCGCTCAAACTGCAGATCGTGGCGTATTTCGTGGCAGATATAGGAAACGAAGTAGGCCTCGGCGATGCGTCGCTTGTTTTTGGCGCGCGCCATGCTCCCCTGGAAAAACGAATCCGTCCAGTTCCTGATGGTGTGGGCTAGAAATCCGTTTATTTCCTTCGAGCTGATAAAGAATGATCGGGGATACTCTTCAATCTCACCGGTACATGTTACTTTCTGAAGCCCGGACGGATGCAGTGCCATGAGGCGGCCGCTGCGCGTCTTGCGAAGTTCAGCGCGTCGCTCTCGTGATACGGTGTGTTCGATGATTGCCAGCCCATTTCCGCCGATGAACAATGGCATCAGATGTTCGCGTCCCGGAATCTTAAAAAATTTTACCTCCTTGCGATTTTTCGATTCAAGAAGCTCCGCGTCTGTTATGGATGCGTAAAGTTCGCAAAATAGACCAACGAATTGCTTGGTTCGCATGGAATCCTCCATTTTTAAGATACGAGACTGAGAATTATAATATTGAATAGTGGATTTGTCAAGATGCCGACTCCATGTTATATGTTTACTGTTATCTGTTTCCTGCTGCTATGCTTACCGTCCGCAACATCCACAAGCGATATGGTCCCGTAAGAGTCCTTCTCGGGGCGGGTTTTTCCGTGGCTCGCGGGCAGAAATTCGCGCTGGTCGGGCCGAACGGGGTCGGGAAATCGACACTGCTCCGTATTCTGGCGGAAGTCGAATCGCAGGATCGCGGTGTCATCGAGCGCGGGAAGAATCTTCGCGTGACGTATCTCCCGCAGGAATTCATGGCGGAATCGGTTGATGAGACGGTGGTCGGCTATCTCCGCCGCGTGTCCGGTGTCGCTGCGGTTGAATCCGAACTCACCTCGCTTGAGACGCGGCTCGGCGATGAAAAGGCGCTCGTCCGATACGGGGAACTTCGCGACCTGTATGATCGTCTCGGCGGATTCTCGTTCGACCGGAAAGCGCGTCTCGCAGTCGATGGTCTCGGTCTCCGGCATATCGCGTCCGATCGGAAGCTTTCCGAGATGAGCGGGGGACAGCGCCGTCGCCTGTCGCTTGCGGGCGCGCTTCTCGAGGAATCGGATCTGCTCTTGCTCGACGAACCGACGAACGATCTCGACCTTTCGGCGATACTGTGGCTCGAGCGATTCCTTCGTAAGACGGGATCGGCGGTCATCGTCGCGTCGCACGACCGAGCCTTTCTTGATGCCGTGTCCGAAAAGGTGCTCGAGCTCGACTGGTATTTCCGGACGGCGCGTGTCTGGACCGGAAACTACAGCACCTATTTCAAGGAAAAATCGGAGGAGCTCCGTCGGGAGCATGACGAGCGCGTGCGGACCGACGAGGAACGCGCGAGGCTCCGGGAAACCGCGGAGGAAAAGATAGAATGGGCGAAGCTCGGAGCCGAATACAAGATGCCGGACAAGGACAAGATGTCGCAAGGGTTTCATCGCGACCGGTCGCAGCAGAAGCAGGGAGCCATGGCGCGAGCACTCCATACGCGTGCCGATCATGTGAAAAAGGTGGTGCTTGCTCCGGAACGCGACCGGCTTTCGATCTTTTTCGAGCCGGAGGCCGGAGAGGGAAGAGGGGTAACGCTCTCGGCCACCACAGCCGGATACGACGGCGGGTTCCGCGTCGGTCCGGTCGATATGGACATCGCCTATCCGTCGCGTATCGGCATTTTCGGGGAGAACGGTGCCGGGAAATCGACGATTCTCCGGCTGATCACGGGTGAACTACCAGCACTTTCCGGAACAGTCTCGCGCGGCGAATCAGTTCGATTGGGTGTTCTTTCGCAGGGAAACGATCTTTTGCCGAAAGAGAAATCCGCTCTGCAGTGGTTCGCGGACGCGACGCCGATACAGGACTCCGTCGACGTCATGCGGTTCCTCGACCGGTTCCTTCTCCAGGCGTCCGCGCTCTCGTTTCCGATGGGCGAGCTGTCTCCG
>CAYRYX010000098.1:0-3295 GCA_964428755.1 uncultured Bdellovibrionales bacterium
TGTTTTTTAGAGAATGGAAAATGAAAATCTCAAAATGGAAAAAGTAGGGATCCGCCTCCGGCGGATGCGACAATTTTTATCTTTGATATTTCCACTTTGATTTTCTTATGATAAGAGCGCTCCACGAACAACTGAAAAATAAGGAAATTTCCGCGGTTTCGCTCGCGGAAAAATATCTTTCCGCCATCAAGGAGAAAGATGGTGAATTTGGCGCCTTCCTTACGGTGCTCGGGGATGAGGCACTTCGGGCGGCGCGGTTCGTCGATGAGAAGATCGCGCGCGGTGAGCCGATCGGATTACTCGAGGGGATTCCGGGCGCGGTGAAAGACAATATGTGCATGGAGGGGACGCGGACGACCGCCGCCTCGAAAATTCTCGATAATTATGTCGCGCCGTATGATGCGACTGCTGTCCGGAAGCTCAAGGAGGGCGGCGCGGTGATTCTCGGGAAGACGAATATGGACGAATTCGCCATGGGGTCGTCGACCGAATCGAGCGCATATCAGAAGACGAAAAATCCGGTCGATCCGGAGCGTGTTCCCGGCGGCTCGTCCGGCGGCTCGGCGGTCGCGGTCGCGGCGGATATGGCGGTCTTCGCGCTCGGGAGCGATACGGGCGGATCGATCCGCCAGCCGGCGTCGTTCTGCGGTGTCGTAGGTCTGAAGCCGACGTATGGGCGCGTGTCGCGGTACGGATTGCTCGCGATGGCATCGTCACTCGATCAGATCGGCCCCTTCGCCCATACTGTCGAGGATGCGGCGATCGTACTGTCGGAAATCTACGGATACGACGGAAAGGATGTGACGACTGCCGAGAGCGAGGGAAAGCGGTTCGAAGAATATCTGTCAGGTGATATCCGCGGACTTCGCATCGGCGTGCCGAAAGAGTATTTTTCGGAGAGTCTCGATGCGGGCGTTCGGAAGGTCGCGGAAGTGGCGCTCGAGCGGTTCAAATCGCTCGGTGCGGAGATTGTCGACATATCCCTTCCGCATGCGAAGCATGCGCTTCCTGCTTATTACATCATCATGCCATCAGAGGTGAGCTCGAACCTCGCGCGGTTCGACGGAATCAAATATGGTCTTTCGATCAACGACCAGGCGGAACGCGTTCCGGGATCCGGAACGCTGCTTGAGACCTATCTCGACAGCCGTGGATACGGGTTTGGCGCCGAAGTGAAGCGACGCATCATGCTGGGAACGTACACGCTCTCGGCCGGATACTACGATGCCTATTATAAGAAGGCGCAGGCGGTGCGGAAACTGATCCGGAAGGATTTCGTGGATGCGTTCAAGAGCGTGGATGTCATCTTTTCGCCGACGGCGCCGGAACCGGCCTTCAGGTTCGGTGCGAAGACGGACGATCCGCTCAAGATGTATCTTTCCGATATCTATACCGTGACCGCGAACCTCGCCGGTGTTCCCGCGATTTCGTTCCCGATCGGAACGGTCGAGGAGGAAGGAAGGAACCTTCCGCTCGGCGGACAGCTGATGGGGAAATGGTTCGACGAAGAGACGCTTCTCCGCGCGGCGGATGCCTATGAAAAATCAAAATGAAAAGGTCAAAATGAAAAATAGCGTGATCTTCCGATAGCGGACTCGAAAAATTTTACATTTTGATATTTTCCTTTTACATTATTATCATGTCTTTCGATCTTTCATCCGTGATCGTCATCGCCACGGCGGCATTCCAAGCCATCCAATCATCCGCTCTTTTCACGGTGCTTGTCTGGTTTCTCGGGATCTATGCGGTCGTCCTGTTCGCGGATGTCGTCATGCTGCTCATTCTTCGCGATATCCCGGGTGATCTCAAGAAGACGATCTATGGCGCGAAGCGTCCGATCGTGGCGCAGTCGAAGTTCCAGAAACGGTGGGACGGAATCGAGGCGCGTCTCCGGACCGGAAATCCGTCACAATACAAGGCGGCGATACTCGAGGCGGATGCGCTTGCCGAGGAGATGCTCTCCGGAATCGGCTACGAGGGGGCGAATATGGGTGAACGGCTTGCGGCCGTCCGCGAAGGGCAGATCGGGGCGCTCGAAGATCTCCGTTTGGGGCACGCGATGCGGAATCGGATCATCCAGGATCCGGCGTTTGCACTTTCCCGGGAAGAAGCGGAAACGGCGCTTGTCCGGTATCGGAGATTCTTCGAGGAGTTGGAGCTGCTCTAGAGGCGGTCGACGACGGGAAACGGGCGATGAGGAGGAGAAATGCCGAATGAAACGGCGGACATTGACAGGATGTCGGAACCCTGGTATTCTCGTGATATGCAAAAGCCCTGGAAAGGCTTTTTTTAACAGGGAAATATTATGTCGAAAACGATCGAATTTCTGAGGGAGGCGAGGGCCGAACTCGAAAAGGTGAGTTGGCCGACGAAGGAACAGATCGTCCGGAATACGCTTATCGTCATCGGAATCTCTGTCGCGACGGCGTTGTTTCTCGGGACGCTCGACTACGTGTTCAGTCTCCTCGCGGAGAGGTTTCTCTTCCAATAAGGATTTCAATCATCATTTTTTCGTATGGCAAAGCAGACACAGCATCATGGTCGGGCATGGTACGTGCTTCACACCTATTCCGGATACGAGGACAACGTCTCGCGGAATCTCAAGCAGCGTATCGAGTCGATGGATATGCAGGACTACATCTTCGACGTGCTTGTTCCGAAGGAGAAGAAGATCAAGATCAAGGCGGGAAAGCGCGTCGTCGTCGAGGAACGAATCTATCCGGGGTACGTTCTTGTCGACATGATGGTGACGGATGCGTCGTGGTACGTGGTCCGCAATACGCCGAACGTGACCGGTTTCATCGGACTCGGAACGACGCCTACCCCGGTCGATCCGAAGGAGATCGAGATGCTCAAGAAGCGCATGGGGGTCGCGGAACCGAAATTCAAGGTGGACGTGAAGGTGAGTGATTCGGTGCAAATCACCGATGGCCCGTTCAAGACCTTCGAAGGGAAGGTGGCGGAAGTGGACGAGGAGAAGGGTAAGCTCAAGGTGCTCGTTTCACTTTTCGGTCGCGAAACGTCCGTGGAGCTGGATTTCCTCCAGGTGAAGAAAGCGTAAACTGTCAGAATAACCAATAACCAAGTGCCAATAACCAAGAAGACCTCTTTCCTGAATTGGATGTTGGATTTTGGTGATTGGTGTTTATTACAAGAATTATGGCAAAAGCGATAAAGACGGTCATCAAGTTGCAGATTCCGGGCGGTAAGGCGAATCCGGCTCCGCCGGTCGGTCCGGCACTCGGTCAGCACGGACTCAATATCCAGGGTTTCTGCATGCAGTTCAACGAGGCGA
>CAYRYX010000099.1:0-3270 GCA_964428755.1 uncultured Bdellovibrionales bacterium
TGCGATATCTTGTAGTAGATGACGGCGTTCACCGTGACCGAGATGTTGTCCTTGGTGATGGCTTCCTGGTCCGGAACGTCGACCGCGCGCACACGCATGTCGATCTTCTGGTACGACTGGAAGACCGGGATGACGAGCCGCCAACCCGGCTCCATGAGCCCCGTGAATTTTCCGATGGTGAACTTGATGCCGCGCTCATACTGGTTGATCTGCTTGATCGACGCGAGCAAGATAACGGCGGCGATGACGAGAACGATGATATCCATACCGAAATCAAAAATATTTATGAATGCCGAGAGCGGTCCGGAAAGGAAGAAGAATGCCGCGATCAGGATGATCGGGGTCTTCAATTTCTCGATACTCTCTTTGAGCTTCTCGGGGTCGATCTGGTTCGGGTCGAACTGTTGCGCCATATATTGATTCCGTTACCGATTATGTCCCCAGTATACTCTGCGAAAACAAACATGAAAAGAGTCTGGAATCAGCCTCGAATACCATGATATACTGTCGAAAATCATTAAGAAAACCGTATGCGGCGTGTCTCAATCCTTTCGGGATTGCTTGTTGTCCTGCTCTTTCCCCTTCATCCATCCATGGCAGCGGATCCGACAGACACAGATTCGACTGCCATCAGAATAAACGAGCTCTTCCCGAATCCGATAGACGAAAAGAACGAATGGATCGAGCTCCACAATTTCGGATCATCATCGATCGATCTCGGCACCGGATGGAAATTGAAAGACAAAGCAAACACCTACGATTTTTCAAAGGAATCGGACACGATCATCCCCCCAGGCGGATACAAAATCATCGGACAGGCGACCTCGAAGATAGAACTCAACAATGCCAACGAAACAGTCTCTCTCGTAAGATTGGATACTGAAGGCAAAGAAATCACTATCAATTCCGTTTCCTACGGAACGACGAAAGAGGAAAAATCATACGGATACGACGGATCAGCCTTTGCATGGAGCGACTCCCTCACTCCAGGAACAGCAAATCTCTTCGGAAGTGCTCCTGAAGAGCCGACACCGGATCCGAAGGAGGAAGAGGAGCCAACCGTACCGCAGGCCTCCGTTATCCGCATCAACGAACTTTTCCCGAATCCGTCCGCGAAAGGCGAAACGAACGAATGGATCGAGCTGTACAATCCGGGCGACACGGACGCGGATATATCCGGATTCACGCTCCGCGACGCGTCGGCATCCGGAAAGCATACGTTTCCCGAAGGCACGGTAATCAAAGCCGGCGGATATCTCGTGATCGAACGCTCCGAGAGTGGTATCTCGCTCAACAATACCGACGAGACCGTTTCCCTTCTTGCTCCGGACGAGAGCGCCATCGACACGACGAATTACGAAAAGACCAAGGAAGGCGCGTCCCTCTCCTTCGACGGGTCATCATTCCAGTGGAGTCCCTTCCTCACACCGGGAAAGGCGAACCGCTTCGGCGAGAAACCGGAAGCCAAGAAGACATCCATCCCCGAAGAAGGCTACGAGGACGTGCCGCTCGAATTCACGGCGTCCGGGTCGGATGGTCAGGAATTCCTCTGGGACTTCGGCGACGGGAAGACGAGCCGGAAACAATCCGCCTCCCACACCTACACGAAAATCGGAACCTATCACGGCACACTCACCGTCACCGACGAGGACGGCATCGGCGAAAGCGTGAAGGAATTCACGGTCGATATCGAGGATTTCCCGAAAGTGAAGCTCGCGATCACCGCGATTTCCCCGAACCCGAAAGGGGCCGACACCGGAGCCGAGTGGATTTCCGTGAAAAACGGCGGCAAGAAAAAACTCGATCTCCTCGGCTTCGGTATCGCGACCGGTTCAAGCAAGAAGAAACTCACGAACCATCCCGTCTCGGAGTCGCTCGTCATCAAAGCGGGCAAGGAAAAACAGATCACGTCCGCAGATGCTTCCTTCACGCTTCCGAACGAAGGCGGCTATGTGGAAATCCGCCGTCCGGATGGGAAGATGGTGATCGGAAAGTCATACAAGAAACAGGGCGGCGTGAAAGATGACGAAGTCTGGCGGAAGATCGCCGGGAAATCCTGGGCGTGGGTCAAAGAACCTTCGAAGAATCAGAAAAAGGAAGCAGCGGAAACGACCCCTGAAAAAGAACCGGACGAAGAGCCGGAAATCACGACAGAATCCGCACCGGTTGCGATACCGACCGTCGAAGAACCGAAGGAGATCACCCTCGAAGACCTTTCACCTGAACAGCTCTCCCTTCTCGAAGCGCGCGTCGAGGAACGGCTCCGCGGTCAGATCCTCGCCGAACTCGAGGCATCTGGGAAGCTGGCGGTCGCGCCGGAAACGGACGCAAATACCGATTCCGAAACCGTCCTCGGCACCTCGAACGAAAAATCACCGGCTTCGCTCCTCCAGGAACTCAACGCTCTGCTCGGAAAAATGCTTTTTGGAAACTGATCCGGGTCCGGAATTCGCCTTGGATCCTATCCAGAAAGATTGCCGCAAAAAAAAATTCTCGCTTACCGGCTGAAATTCTGGAATTTTCGAAAAATGATCCTCGCGGCAAGCAGCGAGGTATTCCCTTTGCAGTATCATCCTGGACTTGACCCGGGATTCATGTCCTCGCTTCGCAAGTACTGTTCCGCGGCAAGCCACAGGGTATGTATCAAAAGAAGCCACTGAAGCGGGGAACAGATAACAACCGACCACGGAATTGAGATCCCATGGTCGGTTCTTCATCCTTGACTCTACGCCAATCACCAATAATGTGTCACCACCTGTCTCGCACCCGTATTCCATGCTTTGATATTCAGATAATATGTCTTCCCAGGAACAAGCTGGCAGACGGATGTGTCTCCCAAGGAAGAGTATTTGATCGAGGCATCATTCCGTGCCCTGCCCGTACCGCAATTCGGCATTTCCGTCTCGATGATCCCGGGGCATGCGCTCACGGAAGCCTCAACGGGCGTACTCCCGGAATGGGTGAGTTTTCCCACCGGCTTCGTCCCGTCCGCCACGAACTTGAGGGCGATGGTCTTCCCGCCGGAGTCGAGCACGAAACGAAACGGGGCGCTTGTTCCGTATTCTTCCCAACTCTTCACGCTCGTCCCGCCCGGTCTCGGGGGACACACGACATCTCCTCCGCCCCCCGTTGAGCCGCCCCCCGTCGCTCCGGAAAACGACGCGGAGACGGAATGCGTCGAGCCGGGATTCGCGCTCGAAACGACGCAGGTCGCGCCGCTTCCCGAGCAGTCCCCGCTCCAGGAGACCGACGGTTTCGAAGCGGTGAGCG
>CAYRYX010000100.1:0-3181 GCA_964428755.1 uncultured Bdellovibrionales bacterium
GGCACTTCGTGCCGACCCCGATTCGGCTTCAAAATGCGATTTCGATTTCTGGCGGAAGAGGCGGGATTCGAACCCGCGATACCTTGCGGTATGCACGCTTTCCAAGCGTGTGCCTTCAGCCTCTCGGCCACCCTTCCGTGTCGTTGTCATCCTAAAACTTCGAGATTCTCTGCTTCACTCAGAATGACAGACGCTGGATTCTACCGTATTTCCCGGATTCCGACAAGTCGCTGGATGTCGTTCTTCCCGGGGACGCGCCCGAGGAAAACGACCGTCTGATCGCCCGTGGCGAGCTTCCCATCCTTCTTCGCCTCCGCAATCATCCTGTCGATGAACGAATCGAGCCGCGTGTCACCCTCGAAAAGATACGGGGTGACGCCCCAGAGCAACGCAAGACGGTCATACGCATGCCGATCGTTCGTCGCGACGAGCACGCCCGTCTCTGGGCGGAAATGCGAGATGAGCCGCGCGGTGAATCCGCTTATGGACAAAAGCAGGATCGCCTTCGCTTCGAAGCTTTTCGCCAACTCATAGACGCTCCGGATGAGTGCGGCGTATTCGTCTTTCATATTGAGGTCGAGCGCCTGATACAAATCGTCGAATGGCGATTCCTCGGTCCGCTCAATGATCTCCCGCATGGTCGCGATCGTCTCGACCGGAAACTTTCCCATCGCGGTTTCCTCGGAAAGCATAACCGCATCCGCATGGTCGACGACCGCGTTCGTCACGTCCGACACCTCGGCACGCGTCGGCTGCGGGTTCTCCGTCATGCTCTTCATCATCTGCGTCGCGACGATGACCGGCTTAAGCGCCGAAAGGCTCCGACGGATGATGTCCTTCTGCAGGATGACCACCTCGGATTCCGGCATCTCGATACCGAGATCGCCGCGCGCAACCATGACCGCATCCGTCTCCTTCAGGATCGAGTCGAGATTACGTATCGCTTCCTTCCGTTCGATCTTCGAGATGACATCCGGGAGCGGAGCGCCCTCCGGGAGAAAATGTCTCATCGTCTCACGGGCACTCCCGATATCCTCCGCCGACCCGACGAACGAAAGGCCGACGAAATCGACCCCTTCCTCGAGAACAAATTCCAAATCCTTCTTATCCTTCGCGGAAAGAATCGGCAGGTCAAGCTTCGAATCCGGCAGGTTCACGCCTTTCCGCGGGCGGATCAATCCGTCATCTTCCACTTCCGCGATCACAGATCCCTCCTGCCGCTCCGTCACGCGGAGACGGATCGTCCCGTCCTCGATGAGCACCGCATTTCCGACCTCGAGCGCATCGGAAATACCGGAAATATCGAAAAGTACTGTCGCGCCGTCCCATTCCGGAAGAGACTCCTTTCGCGAAACATCCGACACGCGGATCTTCTGTCCGATCGCGACCGGGATTTCCTCGGACGCCCCGTCGATGCGGATACGCGGACCCTGAAGATCCGCAAGGATGCCGATCGGGACACCGAGCTCCCGGCTCACTTCGCGGATACGGTTGATGACGTCACGGTGCCAGGAATATTCGCCATGCGAAAAGTTGAGCCGGAACACGTTCACGCCCGTATCGGCGAGCGCCCGGAGCATATCCTTCGATTCCGACGACGGTCCGACGGTCGCGACGATTTTCGTATGTTTCATATGGATCTTTTCTTATTCGTTTTTTTGTGTTCATGGATCGCCTTCAGTATAGCCTTTTTCCCAGGAAAGAAAAAACGGCGATCGGAAAATCGCCGTCTGCCATGGGTATTCACTTTCCCCTCCTCGCCGCGCAGAGACTCACTCCCGGGCACACTCCGTATCGGTGGACGAGCATCTCCGGCAGAAACGTCGCAAGACACACGAAGCGACGTATCGGTGGACGAACCTCGGATAGCGTTCTGGTCGCGATCGCGCTCACCATGAAACAGTGCGCATACGGGACGACTTCGCGCGCCTCGGAACTTCCGACCTGGAAAATGAGCAGCGGAAGTACCACAACAACCCGGATCGAAAAATGATTCCACCTCCTGAAAGAATATTCCATAACCACTCTCCTCAATGTGAAAGTACTCTCTCTTCAGTACATCGTTTCCGGAAAGAAGTCAAAAACCGCCCGGGCGCCGAAGCCCGAACGGTTCGTAAACGAGAGATTTTCGCGATCCCTATTTAATGATCGAATATCCCCCGATGATCGGAAGTGGTTTCATCTCCCCCTTCGCCGCATTGATGATTCCCAGTATCGCGAGCACGACGACCGCGATCATCCCGAGCGGAAGGATGATGAACCATCCGAGAATCGGAATGACGGTTCCGACGATCTGGACGATGATCGCCGCGATAAGCAGCGAGAGCTGCTGGTTCGCATGGTACATGCCGAACGGACTCTTTTTCTCCGAAAGCATCGGCACGAAGAAGAGGATCGGGATGATATACCCGACGATCGCCATAACCTTGTTCTGCTCGACATCCGACGCATCCGCCTTCGGGGCTTCCGGAACGACCGTCGTCGGAATTTCGGTCTTCGGCGCCTCCACCGGCGCACCCTGCTGCATTTCGTCTGACATAGGTTTGGATTAAATCGTTATTACTCCTCTTCCAGGATACTCCCTTCCTCGATTTCCCGCAAAATTTCCTCCGGAACGGGATTCCGCTTCGGACTCACTCCCGGATATCGCCAGGCACTGATGATCCTCAGGGAGCAAGAAGCAGAGAACAGGGAACTTGAACTCTCCGTTTTTTTCTTTTGTTCTTTGTTCCTTGTTCCTTGTTTCCTGGCTTGGTACATCACCCAGATTTCCTGCTTCCAGGTCTCGATACCCTTCGCATCGCGTTTCGGCGACACGGGCTGCATGACGGCGACGGTATCCTTTACCACCCCCTCTTCGCGTCGTCGCGGGTTCCGGATGACACCACGCACCTTCTGCTCGGACAATCCGTACTGCCGCATCTTAAACTCCGCGTGCCGCGTCAGGGCGAATGATCCGTTCCGTTTCTTTTCCCTATTCGCCTGGAACCGTGCACGCGCCTTTTCGAGAAACTCCTGATACGGCGACGACATATGATTTCGATGACCAATCACCAAATTCCAAGAAACAAATAATCACCGATAACCAATGCCCGAATAATCAAATTTTCTATCGGTAATTGACAATGGCTTTGTTGAATAATTCCTGACCGCGAACGGAATCATCCCGTTCGTAGCCGGG
>CAYRYX010000101.1:0-3160 GCA_964428755.1 uncultured Bdellovibrionales bacterium
CCGGAGAGTCCGAGCCCGCGCCGTTGTCCGATCGTGTGAAACCAGTACCCTCTGTGCTTCCCGAGCACCTTTCCCGTTTTCAGATCAACGATATTCCCCTCCCTTGCCCCGAGATAGTGCTCGAGAAACTTGTCGAACGCGACTTGCCCCAGAAAACAGAGTCCCTGGCTATCCTTCCGTGCCGCGTTCGGAAGCTTATATTTTTCCGCCAGCTCCCGCACTTCCGATTTCCGGAACCCGCCGATCGGAAAGAGCGCCTTTCCCACCTGTTCCTGCGAAAGTTGTGAAAGGAAGTAGGTCTGGTCCTTTATCGGATCCGGAGATTTTTTGAGAAGATACAGTTGACTTCCTCCATCCATTGCTGTCATCGCGAGTTCCGACGCCTCGTCGGGACGTGGCGATCCAGTCCGTTTTTCCGTGCCTCCTGGATTGCCGCGTCGCGGACTCCTCGCAATGACACTGTCCTCATCCGGCGCGCTCTCCACCTGCGCATAGTGTCCCGTCGCGACCTTATCGAAGTCCTTGCCGAACCGGTCGTAGAACATCCCGAACTTGATCCGGGAATTGCAGAAGATATCCGGGTTCGGTGTTCTCCCCGCCTTCGCTTCCGCGATCACGTACGAGACCACCTCGTCCCAATATTCCTTCTGCAAGTTCGCGATTTCGAGCGGCACACCCGCCTTCTCGCACACGGCACGGACATACCGAAGATCATCCTCCCACGGACACTCCCCGAGAAACGAAAGCTCGTCCTCGAGCCAGATCTTGAGATAGAACGCGGTGATATCGTGACCTTCATCTTGAAGCAGCCGCAATGCCACGGAACTGTCCACCCCACCGGAAATAAGCATCGCTATCTTCATGATTTTTCGTAACTCAGCAAGAAATCCTCAACGAAGCCCGAAACCTCCGCCGCGTTCTTGGCGCTCATGAGCCGGACCCGCAGTTCCTTCGCGCGCGGAAACCCGGACACATACGCGACATAGTGTTTGCGCATCGAGTCGAATCCTTTCACGCCGGCGAACAACTCCTCATAGAGTTTCGTATGCTCCACCATGACACGAAGTTTCTCCTCGATAGAAATATCTTTTCTTTCAGAAAATAAAAATGGGTTGCCAAAAATAGCCCTTCCAAGCATGACCCCGTCCGCACCCGTCTCCGCCGCGAGCTCCCGCGCATGCGCGATATCACGCACGTCACCGTTACCGATGATGAGCGTTCCGGAGCCTTTCGCGATTTCCACCGCACGTCCGACCCGTTCCCACCGCGCCGGAACATCGGACATTTCCTTGCGCGTCCGCGCATGGATCGTCACGACCGCCGGCTCTGCCTCAAGGAGCGCCGGCAACCACTCGTCGAGAATGTCCGTATCGAATCCGAGTCGCGTCTTCACCGAAACAGGAAGTTCCTTCCCCGCGTCACGCGCTCCCTCCTGCGCCGCACGGATCAAGTCCTGTGCCTTCTTGAAGTCCAGGATACACGCCGCGCCGGCGCCCTGCTTGTTGATGAGTTTGTCGGGACACCCCATGTTGATATCGATCCCGTCGAAACCGAGTTCCGCCGCAAGCTTTGCCGCGCCACGCATCTTTTCCGGAAAAGCCGAAAAAAGCTGCGCTACGATCGGCCGTTCGCTTTCATCGAACCACAACTTCGGGAGTATCGCTTTGCGTCCGACCGGATGCATCAACCCGTCCGCCGAGACGAACTCCGTCCACATCACATCGGGATGACCGTGTTCCGCGATGATCCGCCGAAAAGCGGCATCCGTCACGTCGTCCATCGGTGCCAGCACGAAAAACGGTTTTTTCAGTCGTTTCCAAAATCCGAGATATGGCTTCATACAAGGCTATCCTTATAACTCACTCTTGACAAAATTCTTGAAAGAGAGTATAATTGTACTTCGTACGTGTTCATTTGGCAAGGGCTCAGGGGGTCGGCAGCGTAGCCGGGATCGTGACAATGCGGGATAACCTGTAAACACCAGACGAGAGGTTTCGTCTCTCCTACATCAGGAAATCCTGCGAGGATCACCGAGCGGCGCCACCGGCACGGATGTCGGCATCACGACGCCCGGAGCGACGCTCCGACCCCCTCATGGAAACCGTCGGCACATGCCCTCGGTTTTTTCATGCCTGATGCTTTGACCTCTTTGACGCCATCCTAAAACGGAGCTGCACCAATACTCACTCGCCTCCACTCCGGACTTCCCTTCCCGGGGTCGGGATTTCTCTGGTGAGAAATCCCTTATGAAACTGCCGGTCGCAGTCTCAAAGCCCCGGAAAGGAAAGATCCGGTACGGAGACTTCACATCTCAATTCGAAATGGAATCAATCGAACAGTTGACCGGAACAGCCGGCCACGTTATCATTCCCCAGTCCCATCAAGAGACGGGACCTACCGCAATCCAGGAGAGACTCCATTGAAAAAATCCAAAATCATCGTTCTTTTTTTGTTTTTGCACGCAGCAGGAGCTTCCGCTCAGACGCCGGACACTCCCGTCTGCATCCCGCTCGAAACCGGCGGGAGACAGATCGCGATACTGATCCAAGGAGAAATCTCCCCTGACAGAATCGCCACACTGCAACGGTTCATCCGCGAACAAATGCCGAGGTCGGATCCCAAGGAAGAACCGGCCCTTATCGCCATTCTCCGGGACGGGGTCTGCATTCCGTCCGAATAGCCATCCGAAGCGAAGTTCCACGCGCCCCGAAAGGAGGTGCGTTTTCTCTGCAAATTGAAAGCGCTCCCGGAGTCGAGAGCGCTTTTCTTCATGGAACCGACCGACTGGCGTGATAGGCAATCACCACCAGGACGACAAGGAGCGATATCGCGCCGACGAAAATGATGACAGCCTGCGTGAGTTCGCCTTTCCAGCAACCGACATGGCAATGCTCGCACAGCCACGTCCGAAATTTCCGTTTCCAGCTTTTCCTTCTCTTCACTGATTGCATCACTCCCCCCTCATTGAAAGAACCGGAATTACTTTGACCGGAATAACGGAAAATGTCAACCCTTGACAGGCTATACAAGGATTGGTAATATAGGACTGTTTTAGTCCTATATTATATGAGGGTTTCAAAAAAGGCATATTACGGTCTCCGAGCGGCGGTCAGTCTCGCTGCTTCCGGACAGGCCATCTCAGCACACGACCTCGCGGAAG
>CAYRYX010000102.1:0-3044 GCA_964428755.1 uncultured Bdellovibrionales bacterium
ACTTCGCCCACGCGAACCGCGCCGTCATCGCGCACAACGTCGCCAAAACGATCGAAGAGACACTCGGTCGCGACCCGGAGATGGAGCTCCTCTACGACATGCCGCACATCCTCGTTTCCCGCGAGGAGCACTTCGGCACATCCCTCTGGGTACACCGCAACGGCACCAGCCGCGCCTACGGATCGTCGCGCATGCACGACCACCCGGTCTTCAGAGAAACCGGCGAACCGGCGTTCATCCCGACCTCCATGTCGACGGAGGCGTACCTCTGCGTGGGGCAGGACGGCAACGAGTCAAGTTTCTATTCCTGTAACCACGGTGCCGGAAAATCGAAAGAAAAGACGGATTCCGTCGTCCCCGAAAGCAAATCCGAACTCGACGCGAAACTCGCGGCTAAGGGCGTCACCCTCTACAACGGCCGATCCTCTAAGGTCATCGAACAGGACTCCTCGCACTACAAGCAGGCCGCGGACGTCATTGCCTCGGTGAAAGAAAACGGCATCGTCAAACCCGTAGCCAAGATGCAGCCCGTCTCGGTGATCATGTACTAGTGTCAGTCAACAGATAACAAATAACAGCAAACAAGAAACCCTGCCACTGTCATTCTGAGTCCGCCCAAGGCGGATAGACTCCGCGAGGAATCCCGTCCTTGCATCATCAATCGAGACAAAAAAAAGACCGCCTCGTCATATTGACCGAAGCGGTTTTTTAGCCGTAAGAGGCCGTCAGAAGGATTCGAGTGCGTTGGTTTTTTTCAGGACGCAGCCGAACCTTTTCTCGGTCTTTTCGTTAAGGAAGTCACGCACCATATTCCGCCGAATCTGCGAATACGCAGTGTACAACAGAAACGAAAAGAACATGACTACAGCGAAAATAGAGCTCAGCGATTCCTTCCCGATGCCGACATCAATATTTAATCCGTTGGTACCTGCAACCGACGCGAAGATGACCGGAAACACGTTCATTAGAACGAATGCGATAGCTGATATGCTTTCGGTATTGAAGTTCGATGGCACGAGACGGCTATTCTTGATATGAACACACCCCCACGCCTGATATACCAGAGAGGCGGTCAGCATCAACAAGGCGACCCAGGAAAGAGCGGCCAAAAACATCGCCCCCAGCGTGAATTCATACTTCGACGGCATCGGATCACCAATGAAAAACAATCCGAGAAATACGCCACTGAAAACCCACGAGAGAGCTTGCAGAATCAGGGAAAACGCTACGAAACCCATAGAGCATCGTTTCATTTCAAGTCTCCTTCACATTGAGAAACTACTGGTTGGTAAAAAACTATCAAAAATCTGACTCTATAGATTACAACAAATCCATCATACCGTCAAGGCTTTCGCGCCACGAATCCGACGAGGAGGAAGAAAAACAATATCCCGAAATGCGACGACCAGAGCCAATGGTCGAGAAGGAGACTCGGGAGAAGCATAAGGAACGCTACCGCGAAGATGACCTTCTGATTTTGTGGCATCTCACTCCCCTGCTTGTCATTCTGAGCGTAGCGAAGAATCCCGGGATTCCTCGACAAGCTCGGAATGACACCATGCACAACGCTCCCAATGAAAAACAAAAGTAATACAACTCCAACAACTCCCAGCTCCGCCCAGACGAGCGCGAAGACATTATGCGCCGGCTGGACATTCCATACCGGACGAGCCGGTTCATTTTTCATGATCGCTTTCGTGAAGTTGCCCGCGCCAACCCCGGCAATGGGATTCGCCACAATAAGTGCCCTCGCGTCCTCTAGCGATACCATCCGCTCCGACACCGACCCCTCCCCAACGATTGTCGCCACGTCGAACCGCGGGAATACCTGGTCGCGAAGCACGAACACGAACACCACTGTCGCTATCCCCAGAACAAACATCGTCTTGAAAAATGTATCATAATTCCACGGCCGTGGAATTATGATACATTTTGATTTTGTCTGATGAGAGGGGTATAGGATGCAAAATACGTAATATGCGACGATTCCTATCGCCACTCCCAACCACGCCGATCGGGAAAACGTGAGGATGAGGGCGAGGAGAATCAGAATAAGAAATACGGAATGTAGAATGCAGAATGCAGAATTATCCTTTTTCTTCAAATCTGCAATCTGAAATCGAAAATCTGCAATCGCGATCACCAAAATGATCGCAAGAAATCCCCCCAACACGTTTGGGTGCGGCAGCGACCCATACGCACGAAGGAAGCGTCCTCCCTCCGATTTCAAAACGGACGTCCCAGCAGTCCACGATTCATGTGCGCTCATCCCGAGGAGCGACGAAGAAACGGTTTCCTGCGAGATAAATTGTCCGATACCGATCACGCCCTGAATCACTGCCGCCGCAAGCAGCACCTTTAATGCCGTTTTCACGTCACTCGCGTCCAAGGACTGTGCGAGAAAAAACACGCTCGCTCCGAGAAGCAGCTTCATGAAAAAATACCCGGCAAGCACCTGATCCGGCGCCCAGAGAATGGAGAGTCCGGACCAACCGATGAAGAGAATAAGGAATAAGGAATAAGGAATAAGGCTCCTTTCTTCTTCTGTCTGATTCTTGATTCTTGATTCTTGATTCCTCCAAGCGGATTTCCACTTTGAAAAGACAAGGCTTGATAACGCCAATGCAAGTATGATGTCCGAAAAATAAACGCCTATCGTTCCGTACTGCCACTTCTCCCCGTCGATCATCGGCTCGCGCAGCAAAAGCACCGTCTGGAACGGGAGAAAAAAGGGAAAGGCAAAAAAGATATATTTTGAAAATTTCGGAAGACTCATATTGCTCAGAATAGCACTTTTTGATACCCTGCGCATATGAGATACATCACTTTTTCCGGTGTCGACGGCTCGGGGAAATCAACCCAGCTCGGCTTACTCCGGCAACACCTCGAATCAAGAGGGTCCAAGGTTGCCTATTTTCATGCCGTCGAGTTTTCCTCACTCAACAGGATAGCCCGTTTTTTCAAAGGCGAAAAAGCGTTCGAACCGGGGAAAGAAAAGGCCGTCACGAAAGCTTCGTGGCTGTCCGTCGTCCTGCGGGGAAAAT
>CAYRYX010000103.1:0-3038 GCA_964428755.1 uncultured Bdellovibrionales bacterium
AGGCGTGGGCGGCGACGCTCGAGAATTCGGAGGCGATGAAGGCCGTGAACGGGGACTGGCTTCGGCTCTACGAGCAGGCGGAACGCGCGCTCATCGATGCCGTGAAGAAGGAGGATGCGAAGCGGCTTTCCTTCGACGAAGCCCGGGTGTGGTATCGGTATATCCTTGAGAAACTCGATGCCGCGGAGGCTATCATGCCGGACGAAATCGCACACGATATGAAAGCATTCGTTTTGCGTAAACTCCGCGAAATCGAGACCCATACGATCGTCCGGGAATAACCGTCTTCGGTGCATCGGCGGCGTCTCCCCGTAAGATTGAGGCATGTATCATCTCTATATACTCCGATGTGCGGACGGGTCGCTCTATACCGGCATCACGACCGACGTCGATCGACGTGTCCGGGAGCACAACTCATCCGCTCTGGGCGCGAAGTATACGAAGGCACGGCGCCCGGTCGAGCTCGTCTTTTCGAAATCGTTCCGTGACCGGTCGGAGGCCTCGCGGGAGGAGGCGCGTATCAAGAAACTTTCCCGCGCGAAGAAACTCGGACTAATTCCGGAAGCCTCCAAAGAAAAAAGCCCGGCAGTACGATGACTGACGGGCTTCGCCGTTTTCAGGCGACTTTGGCGAACGTGACGACGTTCTCCGGAACCTTCGGATCCGTGACGGCTTCCGAAGCGGGTTCGAGGAAGAATTCCTCGCGCTGCACATATTTCACGCCCGTGATGACGGGACGATCCTTGAGAAGCGCTTCCTTGTCGACCGATTCCTTGATGCGGAGATATTTCTTGAGCCTGAGCTCCTTGATCGCCTCGAGCACCTTCTTGGCGCCGCCGCGCAGGAACTGCACCTTGGTCGGAGTCAAGCGCCAGCCGAAGACGCCGGCCGAGATCCGGACGGATTTCCGATCGTTCTCGAGGAGCGTCGCGCGGTTGGTCTCGGCGAAGAGTTTGAGACCGGTCGCGAGGTCGTCGCGCTCCGAGAGAAGGGGAGCGCTTCTGGTTTCGGCTTCCTCACGGAGCCGCGCGATCGCTTCCGAGAGCTCGCTCTCGATGGCCGAGACCGAGCGGTCGATGGCGCCGATGCGGAAGAGGGAAGTATTCGCCTCGACGAGCGAAGCGGGGACGGTGATGATGCGGCGGGATTTCTTGGCCATGACGGGCCTCCTTGCGTGATGAGGTTGTGAATGAACGACGCTTGCATCCCGATATTGCCATATGGGAATTATTTTGTCATACTGTCGACGAAATTCGACAAATTTGTAAAAACCATGGATATCGTGAAAAAGGCGCTCGGGACGCTCGGGTTTTCCGGGGCGAGCGCGGACGTGTATGGCGATCTCATCCTGCACGGGAGTTCTTCGGCCCGTATCATCGCGGCTCGGCTCGGCATGACGCGCCCGTCGGTATACGATCAGGTGAAAATTCTCATGAAGAAGGGACTCGTCATCGAACGGGATATCGAGGGGAAGACGGAGTTCGCCATACACGATATCGCCGATCTCGGGCGGCTCATGGAATCGGAAGAGGAGCGCATCGCCGAGACCCGGGAAGCCTTCGATCGCGAGCGTGACCGCCTCGTGGCGCGCACCGGTTCCGTCGAACCGAAGATCCGGTTCTTCATGGGGCGCGAGGCGATACTCGGGAGCATGCATGACATGCTCTGGGACGAGACGCTCACGCTCCGGGTCGTGTGGCCGTACGAGGAAATGCTCCGCGCACTCGGCCGGGACGGGCTCCTTGAGTTCGATCGGAAGCGGATCCGAAACGGTATCCGGTTGAAGACGATCTGGACGGGCGGCTGCGGGAAGGATGCCATCTGGGGGAAGGAGGAATGGGGTGTCGAGCGGCGGTTCGCTCTCCCCGGGTTTTCCCCGACGATGGGATACACGATATACGGTGACAAGACGCTCTTCATCAGCTCGGCGAAGGAGGCGTTCGGATTCACGGTCACGAGTGCCGACTTCGCTTCGCTCATGGGGGAGCAGTTCGCGCTCCTGTGGGGGATGTCGAAGTCGTCCGTTCCTTCGGCCGGGAAGCGGACGAGGCGCTGATCCCGTGCCGCGCCACGTTCTTGAATGTGTCGGCAACATGTCCTTTTTTTCGGATGCGTCGAATTTCGATGGAGTGGAAGGTTCCGATCGGATCATTGTATTGAATACGCATCGGTAATCCATGACGATCAATCATATGGCGCGGGTCAATACGTATCTGAATTTCACGGACAAGACCGAGGAGGCGTTCAACTTTTATCGATCGGTGTTCGGCGGCGAATTCGAGGGCGACATCAGCCGGTTCGGCGATATTCCGCCTGCGGAGGGAATGCCACCACTTGCCGAGGCGGACAAGAATCTCGTGATGCATGTCGCGCTGCCGATCATGGGCGGGCATGTGCTCATGGGGACGGATGCGCCGGCTTCCATGGGGTTCCATGTCACGCCCGGGAACAATGTCTACATCAGTCTCGAGCCGGACACGCGCGAGGAGGCGGATCGGCTGTTCGCGGCGCTTTCGGCGGGAGGGAAAACCGAGATGCCGATGCAGGAGATGTTCTGGGGCGCATACTACGGGTCGCTCGCCGACAGGTTCGGCGTGCAGTGGATGATAAATTGTAACGCGAAATAATATGGGAAAAGGAAATTACGTGGACGGATTCGTACTTACGATTCCTGAGGAAAACCTGGCCGCGTATCGCAAGATGGCGCGAGCGGGTTGCGCGATGTGGAAAAAATACGGGGCGCTCGACTATAAGGAGTGCGTGGCTGATGATATGGAGCCGGACATGGGACCGAACAAGATCCGCCGTTTTCCCGAGATGGCGAAGCAGAAGAAGGGCGAGGTCGTGATATTCTCCTATATCGTCTACCGGTCCCGCGCGCACCGCGACCAGGTCAACGCGAAGGTGATGCAGGCGATGGAAAAGGAGGCGGAGAAGTGGAAGGATATGCCCATGCCTTTCGATATGAAGCGCATGGCATACGGCGGGTTCAAGGTGCTCGTGAGCATGTAGGGTCTGTCTCAAGTAACCGCGCCATG
>CAYRYX010000104.1:0-3029 GCA_964428755.1 uncultured Bdellovibrionales bacterium
AATCCTGCGGCGGTATACGGTCGAGGAAAAGTCCGCCTCCTGTACCGCGCCCAAGGCGAGGACGACACCTCCGTTTTCGGATACGCGGAAAGCCGGGATGGACTTCGGATATCCAAGCGTCTCACCGATCCGGTCTATGTCCCGCGCGCACCCTTCGAGTACAAGATGAACCCCGGGAATTCCGGCGTCGAGGACGCCCGGATCACGAAGATCGGCAATACCTACCACATGCTGTACACCGCCGTCGACGCGGCCAATCCGCCGCGCGTCGCGCTCGCCTCGATCGGTGTCGACGATTTCCTGTCATGCCGGTTCGACCGGTTCTCCGATCCCGTCCTCATCTCGCCTCCCGGCATCGACGACAAGGATGCCTGTCTCTTTCCAGAAAAGATACACGGGAAATACGTATTGCTCCATCGCATCCAGCCGTCGATCGACATCAATTTCTTCGACGACCTCGGGTTCGACGGTGAAAGCCGGTTCCTCACCCACCGACCGTTCATCTTCCCTCGTCGCGGCATGTGGGACAGCAAAAAGATCGGCATCAGTTCGACCCCCATAAGGACGACCAAGGGCTGGCTCATCCTCTACCATGGCGTGTCCGAATACGACAGCCATTACCGCGTCGGGGCGCTCCTCCTCGATCTCGAACACCCGGAACGCGTGATCGGCCGGAGCCGCTATCCCATCTTCCAACCGGAAAAGACATACGAACGCGAAGGAATCGTTCCGAACGTCGTCTTTCCATGCGGATCGATCGTCCGCGGTGGCAAACTCTTCATCTACTATGGCGGCGCCGACCGGGTCATCGGATCGGCCTCCATGCCGCTCCCGAAACTCCTGAAACAACTCCTCCGGGACGGCTCGTAGACGATAAACGAACTTTCGCGAAAAACCGCTCGTAGAAGCGGTTTTTTATTGTTAGCATTGCAGCAAAAGTGTTTACACTTTTCCTGAAAGGTTTAGGCTGAAAAGTCCTCTTTTTAGCCAAACCGATATGAATCCATATGATTCCAGGTATATGCTGCTCCAGGAAGAAAAGATGAAGGATATCATCCGGAAACGGAAGACGGCGACTCGCGTCGCCGAGGAGTTGTCCGTTTCCAGGCAGACCGTACACAAGTGGCTTTCCCGGTATCGGCGGTTCGGAAGGGACGGTCTTGTCATACGGAGAAAATCTCCCCGTACCCCCGCCAAGAACCGTACGCCGGAAACGATCGAACAACTGGTCATCAATACCGCCAGGGAATACTGGCAGGATGGAGTGGAAACCCTGCATGACCGCATGATGCATGAATACGGATTCTCCCTGCATCCGACGACCATCTATCGCATCCTCAAGAGAAACGCCATCCGATATGCCGACGGCTACGACACAACCAAACGATGCTGGAAGAGGCAGCTGTATGCCCATCAGATTCCTGGGAAAGAGCTCCAGATGGATACGAAGTATCCATTCGGATATAAGCAGGGGAAAGTCATCTACACCATCATCGATGACGCCTCGAGATGGGTCTTCGCCTGGAGCTATGAAACGGCCAATGCAGTGAATACGGTCGATTTTCTGGAAAAGGTATTGGCTCGGGCGCCATTCGATATCCGGAAGATCCGTACCGACCAGGGAAGGGAATTCATCGCGAACGCCGTGAAAGACTTTCTAAAGAGGAACGACATCGCCTTTCGGAACAATACTCCGTATTGTCCCGAGGAAAACGGAAAGATCGAGCGATTCCACCGTACCCTCAATGAGAAGGGCATCCGCTACGGATTCAGGCCTTCCGAGCCATTGGAGGCCATGCAGTATCGACTCAATCTCTTCCTGCACTATTACAACTACCGGAAGAAACACCGGGGGTTGGGTATGGATGGGAAAACTCCAATGGAAAGATTGGCTGAATGTGGAAGTGTCAACTTGACGCTGCGATGCTACATTTATTGACACCGATTCCCATTACTGGTACCATGGATGGATAACTTTTCAGAAAAATATCATGCCATCAGTCATGAAAAAACCGTTCATCATCGGCATTGTCATCCTCATTCCGATCGCGGGATACCTCTCGTTTTCCCGCGGATCATCGGATGACACCGAAGAGCCGTCGACCGAAGCCCGAATCGTCCCCGTAACGACGGAAACGATCGGAAATCGGAAAGAAGTGAACGAGACGATATTCTTCACCGGAACCGTCACGGCCGAAGGCGTCGCGGACGTCGTCGCTCATGCGGCCGGACCCGTCGTCGCATCGACCCCGACCATCGGAAGCCATATCTCGGAGGGAACCGTCCTCGCCACGATCGACGACCGATCGGGAAGCACGGAATCGTATCTGGGATTCCGGAGCAGGGACATCCGGGACGCGGTGCTTTCGGTCGAACGCGCCAAGAAAATCTACCGGGAAGCGAAGCGTGACGACGATCGGAAGGACACCAACGATACCGAGCTCGCGAAGGATCTTGCGAAAACGGATCTCTCCTCCGCCGAATCCGCACTCCAGGCCGCGATCGACACCCGAACCGTCCGGAGTCCCCTCTCCGGGATCGTCACGAAAAAACATATCGCGGTCGGAGACACCGTCACGGTCGGATCTCCGCTTTTCACGATCGAAAGATCCGGGGTGAAACGCGTCGTCCGTTTCTTCGTGAGCGAAAACGAGCGGTCGCTCCTTCGCCCGGGAACAGCGGTACGGATTTCGACGGGAGACAGGAAAACCCTCGACGGAAAACTCCTCCGGGTCGCTTCCGCAGCCGATACGGACAGCGGACGATTCCTCGCGGAAGCGGAGCTTTCCGGTGCGACAGCTTCAGGAACGACCGTCTCCGTCGCGATCGACATCGTCCGGGTCGCCGAGCCGGGAAACATCCTGTTGCCGCTTTCCGCCATCACCTTCGGACGGGATGCCGGAACGATTTTCATCGAAGAAAACGGGCAAGCGAAACGCATACCCGTCTCCATGATCCGGATCGAAGGGGAAATCGCCGAAGTATCGACCGATCTCGATGCCGACACGAACGTCATCATCGAAAACGCG
>CAYRYX010000105.1:0-2988 GCA_964428755.1 uncultured Bdellovibrionales bacterium
GATTCTATCTCGCCGAAAAACTGATCCCGGCTGAACTCGACCCCGAACGACCGGAAATACGACTCGAGCGCAGTGAGAAAACCGGACAGTTTATCTCCGTACGTCGGCCACGAGGACGCGAAGTTCTTCACTTCCGATATGAAGAGCGGAATGAAGACCGCGACCGCGGCGACGATAAGGGTCAGGAATCCGAGATAGACCGCAACAACCGCACCGGTCCGGGAGAACTTCCACCGCTCGAGTTTCGCGATGAGCGGATACAGCGCCGCGGCCGTGAGTACGGCGAGAAGCACGACGAGCACGATATCACGGAGGAGGTATAGGAAATACGCCGCCGCGACGAAAAACGCCACGCGGAAGATGAGGCGCGTCCCGACTTCGACGATCCGATCCGCGTCCATATGATTCAAAGTGAAAGCAAATTTTCCAGTCTCTTTCTCGTCTTCGCGTCGTGCGGACCGATGATGGCGAGGTTGAGTTTTTCATTCCGGAAGATGTCCCGCGCGACACGCAAGACATCGTCGGGTGTGACAGCGTCGATCTTCTTCACCTTTTCCTCCGGAAGCGTGACCTTGTCGCGGAGTACCTCCTGCGCGACGAGATACTCGACCACGTCGTCCGATCCCTCGAGCCCCATCGCGAGCCGCCCCTTGATATATTCCTTCGCGCGGGACAGCTCCTCCTCTTCCACATGCTCCAATGCTATTTTCCGATACTCGTCGAGTATGACCGCGATCGTCTTCTCGAGGTTCTCGTGTTCCACCCCCACTTGGGTCGCGAGCGACCCCGCGTCATGGAGCGCATCCGTTCCGGTCGAGACATGATAGGCGAGTCCCCGTCGCTCACGCACCTGGATGAAGAGTCGCGAGGACATCCCGCCGCCCAGAATCGTTGAAAGTACCGCGAGCGGATAGCGATCCTTGTGTTCCGCCTCGTACGCCCGCACGCCGAGGAGAAAGTGCGTCTGGTCGGTCTTCTTTTTCTCGATGAAGAGCGCAGGCGATTTCTGCCGCTCGGAAATCTTCTTGAATGACGGCTTCTTCCCTTCCGCAAGGACATCGAACCGCTCTTCTATCCCTTTCAGGATTTCTTTCTCGTCGAATCTTCCGGCAACCCCCACGACGACGTTCGACCCGGTATACATTTTCCGGAGGAACCGGACAAAATCCGCCCGCTTGAACCCCTTGATATTCTCCTTCGGTCCCAGGATTCGCCAGCCCGCCGGGTGGTCGCCATAGAGAAGTTCGTCGAAGTACTCACCGACGCGCGACGACGGCTTGTCCTCGTACATGTTTATCTCCTGAAGGATCGTCCCCTTCTCACGGTCGATCTCTTCCTGCTCGAGCTTCTGATGGAGGAAGAGATCCGAGACTACGTCGAGCGCGGTCAACGCATGGTGCGCCTCCACCTTGGCATAGTACCCGGTGTACTCCTTGCCGGTGAACGCGTTATACTCCGCGCCGATCCCGTCGAGTTCCTTGGAAATATCGAATGCCGTCGGGCGGCGTTTCGTCCCCTTGAAGAACATGTGTTCGAGGAAGTGCGCGATGCCGCTCTCCTTGCGCGTCTCATAGCGCGAACCGGCACCGGTCATGACAAGCACCGTCACCGTCCCTGTGTCCCGCATCGGCGCGAGCATCACCCGCAGCCCGTTCTTCAGGATGTGTTTCTTGTAGATCATTTTGGAATCTGATAGAGAATTACAGAGCTTCAAATGGATGCCGGCGATTATTTTTTCAAATACTCAGCTAGGTCAGTGATGGCGATGCGTTCCTGTTTCATCGTGTCGCGGTCACGGACGGTGACGGTGTCTTTGAGAGAGGAATCTTCGCCGGTGCCTATCGTGTCGAAGTCGACGGTCACACAGTAGGGTGTGCCGATTTCGTCCTGGCGGCGATAACGCTTGCCGACGTTGCCGTTGTCGTCGAACTCGACGCGGAAATCTTCTTTCAATGAGGAGAATATCTCCCGTGCCTTTGTGACGAGTTCGGGCTTGTTCTTGAGGAGCGGGAAGACCGCGACCTGCACCGGCGCGAGCTTCTTGGGGAATTTGAGTACGACACGCGTATCCCCCTCACCGACTTCTTCTTCCGTGTAGGCGTCGGTCAAGACCGCGAGGAACGTCCGGTCAAGCCCGACGGAAGTCTCAACGATCCATGGCATAAATTTCTCGTTCGTCTGCGGGTCGCGATACGAGAGATCGACCCCGGAAAACTTCGAATGCTGGGTGAGGTCGTAGTCGCTCCGGTTGTGGATGCCTTCGAGCTCCTTGAACCCGAACGGGAATTCGTACTCGATATCCCACGCCGCCTTGGCATAGAAGACGAGGTTTTCGTGCTCGTGCCAGCGGAGGTGTTCCTCCTTGATCCCGAGATCGAGATAGTACTGCCAGCGTTTCTTGCGCCACTCCTCATAGGTCGCGGCCGCCTCCTCGGGCCGGACGAAGTACTGCATCTCCATCTGTTCGAACTCGCGCTTGCGGAAGATGAACTGCCGCGCGGTGATCTCGTTGCGGAACGCCTTGCCGATCTGCGCGATACCGAACGGAACCCTGACCCGCGAAGAGTCGAGGACGTTCTTGAAATTGACGTAAATGCCCTGGCACGTCTCGCCACGGAGATAGGTCGGCTCCTTCGTCCAATCCCCGGTAAAATTACCAAGATTGGATTGAACGAGAAGATTGAAACTTTTCGCCTCGGTGAAATCTTTCGACCCGCATTTCGGACACGCTATCTTGTCCTTATTTTCGGAAAAAAGCGCGTTTATCTCCGTTTCGGTCATTTTCTCGTCGGCAAACACCCCCGCTTCCTCAAGGAGGTGATCCACGCGGACGCGCGCATGGCACTTCTTGCACTCGGCGAGCGGATCGGAAAAACCGCCCACATGTCCGGATGCTTCCCAGACTTTCGGATGCATGAAAATCGCCGAGTCGAGACCGACGATGTTCTCGTGGTCGCGCACCATCGCCTTCCACCACGCCTCACGGAT
>CAYRYX010000106.1:0-1774 GCA_964428755.1 uncultured Bdellovibrionales bacterium
CCATTCTCCCACCCCTGTCGACTGAATGCAAGTCAACTGGGTAAACGAAAAAACCCGCGTGTAAAGCGGGTTTCATGACTGATTGGGGAAGTTTTCGATGAACTTTGACGGATGCCGCCAATACGATTTCTTCGTCCGTCCCTGACCCTTCTTCCAATACCCCGGGAGAATCTTCCCCTCCCACGGACCGGCATAGATCGCAAAATGAAGGTGCTCCTCCCACCAGCCGTTCTCCGGCGTGTATCCTTTTCCGATCGTCCCGACGACATCGCCGATTCCGACCGAATCACCTTTCTCTTTCGCCCGATCCCCGAGATGCGCGTAGAGGAAGAAGAAATTCTTCTTCGTCTCCGGGTGCTTGTGCGCGATGATGATGACATTCCCCCAGTTTCCTTTTTCCTTCGTCCCCGCATGAAGGGCGGAGTAGACGACCCGGCCACGACCGATCGCGCGAACTTCGGTTCCGGCCGGCACATCGGCATCCTCGCCGAGATGGATGCCCCAATACGCGTCGCCGTAGGAACATTCCTCGCCGAAAGCCGGACCCGTCACCGCATACGGATCCATCGGCAGTATCATCTGTCTTGTGATCGGGTACGCCATATGCTTCCTGTGGAGACTATCGCTTCCGGAAGTCGCGGACTTCGAAGCCACCCTTGATCCGTTTCACCACGACCCGCTGCTTCTCGCGCCAGCCGAGTTCGCGGACGAGCTCTATCGGGAGCGTGAGTCCGATACTCTTGCCGCCCACCTTGGTCAGCTTCCGAGCACTCGGATCAACCGCCTTCCTGACTGTTTTCTTTTCCATATGCGTAACCGGTTACGTAACTTGTTACGTACTTATTTTCCTATGAAAAATTAAACGTGTAAAGCGGATTCCGCAAATATCATGCAAAAAAAATCGGCCAAATCGGAAAGAATCCGATCGGACCGAAAAATACTTCGCTGCCCCTACTTTTCAACGATGTACGGATTGAGAACGCCGTACGGGGTCGAGAGTTGGACGACGTTCCGACTCGAATCCCCGAGCGACGAACAGACACCGAGTTCGAAAAGCCGGACACGGGCTTCCGCTTCGGTTTCTTCGAGGAACGGCCGGAGTTCGCTATCCCCGACGATATCGAGACCGACACCACAGTTGAATGTCCGGAACATGTTCCGCCAATACTCCTCAGACTCCTGCTGAATCAATTGGAAAATCGGAGGCGGAATCGGCATGTCCTTGGAGAAGAGTATGCCGCCGTTGCCGAGATTGGCGATCTTGGATGCTCCACCCCCCGTATTCATGCTGATGCCGTGCAGAAGAGGAAGTGCGTCCGCCGCGACGAGCTTGCCAATGAGGATCTTGATGAGGATCGCCCACTGCCTCGTCGGGGATATGATCGCGTCACCGACCGTCATCCCGCCCAGCATGTCGGTCTGCCCGCACACCGTGAATCGCCCTTCATAACGGGAACCCGGAACCATGAGCTGCGGATACTGCTCGTTGTAACCGACATCCATGAGACAGGTTCTCGCGAGCGTGAGTCCGTTGGACATGATGCCCGAATTCGGCTCGTTTTCCCACGCCGCCTGGCCATCGCTTGCGAATCCCCAGATCCGGTCGCCCGGACGGATATCACCCTTGATGACATCACTCCTGCGTGCCATCCCGAGCATCGCCACGTCGAAAGCGAGCGTCTGCACCTGTTGCGGAAGATCCGCGGTCTCGCCGCCGAGCCATGACACCCGGAAGCCGTTCTCCCGATAGATTCCGCGCAGCTCGACGAAGCGC
>CAYRYX010000106.1:1784-2813 GCA_964428755.1 uncultured Bdellovibrionales bacterium
CCGGAGCCCAGCCCGGCGGTGGCGGTCCCGGGTCTCGGCGCGCCCCTCCTCGCCGTCGCCGCGGCGTCGATCCTCGTTCCCTGGAGCACGGCCGGATGGCTCGACGGCGCGCTCTTCGGTCTGTCGCTCGACAAGTCGCTTGATCTGCCTAAGCAGCACCTCCTTTGGGGCGTTCCGAGAATTCACATTGAGAACGTCGGTCCAATATTGTGCCCCGACAAACCCCGCGGCTGCCATGTCGCCGGAGTTCATGCTGACGGCATCGTCGACCATTCCGGCGAAAACCGCCGGGTCTCCGGTTTCGGCATACGCGAGCAGTCGTTGAATCGACTTGCTTCCGTCGCCGTCCATGTGCTGCGTCATCACCAGATCCGGATCAAACGGGTGCGCGACGATATTCACCCATGCGCCGGGAAAATCATTGTCGATCCCATCGTGGAAAACGGCACGGACGCCAGCCTTTCCGGCGTCGACACCAAGTTTCGCATACCGATCATCCTGCTCACCGCTTTTGGCCATTTCATCACCTCTTTCAAGAAATTGTTAACGAAAAACCGGGTCACCCCGGCCACCTACGCGAAAAGCCTAGCAGAAAGAGCTCTGACAGGCAAGTAAACGGGATCGAAAAACAATCCGCTTCGACGAATTCCTGCAAGGCAGGATTTCACAGAGTAAACCCCTACTGGTTTCGACTCGTTGCAAGCCGACGGGGTAAATTCAAAAGCGATAGCGTAAAGCGGGTTTCCGGATTCCTGCGCGGAGTTCAGGATGACAAAAAGAGGACTGCCATTTCCTCCAATCCCTTATTTCAAATCCCCCTCCCCTCACCCTCGTCCCCATCCCCATCCCCATCCCCGATATCCGAATCCCCCATCCCCATCCCTAATACAAAATGTGTCATAATTCCACGGCCGTAGAATTATGACACATTTACTTTTCCGTAGGTTTTTCTTTCTTGTCGCCTCCCGTTTTCCGCGGACGGAAAAAATGCTGTCTGAGGAACTTCTCATTATCGATCCATTCCACCGT
>CAYRYX010000107.1:0-2724 GCA_964428755.1 uncultured Bdellovibrionales bacterium
GAGGATATTTTTTGAGAAAAGGTCGGCTTGCTTAAGCAACGTGCGGTTCCCGGAGAATGGGAGTCACATTGGTTGGCGACGAAGTAACATTTAGATTTTGAAGCCTCCGCATCGGAGCTTTCTTTTCCGGGGTTTTGAGACTGCGACCGACAGTTTCATAAGGGGTTTTCTAGCAGGAAAATCCCGGTCCCGGGAAGGGAAGTCTGGGGTGGAGGCGAATGAGAGTGTGCCAAGAAATAGAGACTGGATTCCCACTCTCCGCCTACGTGAGGACAGAGATGCAGGAATGACAACATGAAACGGGATCGCAATGACCAAGAGCAGCTATTTCCGAAGTGCGCGCTTGAGGTACTGCCCGGTATAGGAACGGTCGTTGTGCGCGACCTCTTCCGGTGTGCCGTAGGCGACGACCTTGCCGCCGCCCTTGCCTCCTTCGGGACCGATATCGATCACATAGTCGGCGGACTTGATGAAATCCATATTGTGTTCGATGACGAGCACGGTGTTCCCCTTGTCGACGAGCCGGTTCAATATCTCGAGAAGCTTCTTCATATCCTCGTAGTGGAGACCGATCGTCGGTTCGTCGAGGAGATAGATGGTACGTTCGATCTGCTGGCGATAGAGCTCGCTCGCGATCTTGACGCGCTGCGCTTCGCCGCCCGAGAGCGTCGTCGCCGACTGTCCGAGCTGCAGGTACCCGAGTCCCACCTCGACGAGCGTCTTGAGGCGATCGGCAATAGCGGGAATATCCTTGAAAAATATATGCGCCTCCTCGATCGTCATCGCGAGTACCTCGGCGACATTTTTTCCCTTATAGGTGATCTCAAGCGTTTCTTTGGTGAACCGCTTGCCGAGGCACGCGTCGCACGGCACATAGACCGTCGGCAGAAAGTGCATCTCGACGGCGATGAATCCGTTCCCCTCGCAGGTCTCGCACCGCCCACCGGGACGATTGAACGAGAACCGTCCCGCCTTCCACCCGCGGACCCGCGCCTCCTCGCTCGACGCGAACAGGTCGCGGACATGCGTCCACGCGCCGGTATAGGTCGCCGGGTTCGAGCGCGGCGTGCGCCCGATCGGACTCTGGTCGATCATGACCGCGCGGGAGAGGTATTCGGATCCGGAGAACGATTCACAGTTGAACACTTCGTTCGAGCGGTACCGCCGATCGAACCGCGCCTGCAGGTTCTTGTGGATGATCTCGTAGAGGAGCGACGACTTCCCCGAACCGGACACGCCGGTGATCACGTCGAACCGCCCGAGCGGCACCTCGACATGCATATCCTTGATATTGAAGATGCGCCCGCCGCGAATCCGGAGCTCGCCTTTGTCCTTGGAACGACGTTTCGGAACGGCGATCGACTCCTCGCCGCGCAGGTACGAGAGCGTGAGCGACTTGGACGTATTTTTTTTCGCCAGAAGCAGTTCTTCAAGCCATCCCGACACGACGATCTCGCCCCCATGTACGCCTGCGCGCGGACCGATATCGACGAGGTAGTCGGACGCGAAGATGGTGTCCTCGTCGTGTTCGACGACGATGATCGTATTGCCGAGATCGCGGAGCTCCTTCAGGGTTTTTATGAGCCGGTCGTTGTCACGGCTATGAAGACCGATGGTCGGCTCGTCGAGGACATAGAGCGCGCCGACCAGCTGACTCCCGAGCTGGGAAGCGAGCCGGATACGCTGCGCCTCGCCGCCGGAGAGCGTGTTCGCACGGCGGTCGAGCGTGAGGTAGTCGAGGCCGACATTAAGGAGGAATGCGAGCCGGCTCCCGATTTCGCGGAGCACGACCGCGGCAATCTGTTTCTCGCGCGGCGTAAGCTGTACCGCGTCGAAAAAAATCTTCGCGTCGGCGGTCGAAAGCGACGTGAGTTCGACGATGTTTTTCCCGTCGATCTTCACATGGAGCGCCTCCTCGCGGAGCCGTGAGCCGCGACAGACCGGACAGGGTTCGTTTCCGAAGAAGTGTTTCGTGCCGAGTCCGTTGCACGCATCGCACGCGCCGTAGGGTGAATTGAAGGAAAAGAGTCGCGGCTCTATTTCCGGATAGGAGAACCCGTCATACGGACAGGAGTATTTCGAGGAAAGAATCCGACTCTCGCCGGGAAGCGATATCCGAAGCAGCCCCTCGCCCTCTTCGAGCGCACGGTCGACCGCCTCGCGAAGCCGATCCGCCGACACCTGCGGGAATTTTTCGAATTCGTGGAGCGGGATCTCGTCGACGACGAGGTCGATATCGTGTTTCTTGTTCTTGGAAAGAAGGATCTGTTCGCGGAGGCTCTTGCGGACACCGTCGACGATCGCTTCGGCATATCCCCGACCGAGCGCATCGTAGAGAAGCTGATAGTATTCCCCCTTGCGTCCGCGGACAATCGGCGCCGCGATGATGAGCGTATCCGCCTTCCCTGGCTTTTTCTTCGTCGCCACCTTCACCGCGGAAGCGACGAGGGCGAGAATCTCGTCCGGCGCGAGCTTTTCGATCGGCCGGTCGCAGAGGAGACAGTGCGGCTTGCCGAGTCGCGCGAAGAGCACTCGAAGGTAGTCATAGATCTCCGTCACCGTCGCGACCGTCGAACGCGGATTGCGACCGGCGGATTTCTGATCGATCGAAATGGCGGGAGAAAGCCCGACGATCTCGTCCACATCCGGCTTCTGCATCGTATTCAAAAACTGCCGCGCGTACGCGGAGAGGCTCTCGACATACCGCCGCTGCCCCTCGGCAAA
>CAYRYX010000108.1:0-2057 GCA_964428755.1 uncultured Bdellovibrionales bacterium
TTTCGGCATACTGCTGCGGATGGGACCTGCAGGACCTTCTCCGGCGCGGATTCACCGGGGTGCCGGGGAAAGTTTCTTCCAAGCCCGCGAAGCACCTCTCCGTCATCTTGGGGCAGATGGTCAACTTCATCTACACGCTTCAGGGCGAAGTCGCCGGCGCACAAGCCTTCTCGAACTTCGATACGCTCCTCGCTCCGTTCGTCCGGTACGATAAGCTGACATACAAGCAGGTCAAGCAGGAGATCCAGTCGTTCGTCTTCAACATGAACATCTCGACGCGGGTCGGGTTCCAGACGCCGTTCTCAAACATCACCATGGACATCACGTGCCCGAAGGCGCTTGCCAAAGAGGCGGTCGTCATCGGAGGCGAGCCGCGGAAAGAGGCGTACGGGGATTTCCCCGAGGAGATGGACATGATCAACCGCGCCTTCGCCGAAGTAATGATGGAAGGGGACTCCGAGGGGCGTGTCTTCACCTTCCCGATCCCGACCTACAATATCGGCAAGGATTTCAACTGGGAGGATGAACGGTATCTTCCTATCTGGGAGATGACCGCAAAGTATGGCATCCCGTATTTCGCGAACTTCGTGAATTCCGATATGGATCCGGAGGATGCGCGCTCGATGTGCTGCCGTTTGCGTCTTGATAACCGTGAACTTCACAAACGCGGTGGTGGACTTTTCGGTGCGGCACCGCTTACCGGTTCGATCGGGGTTGTGACGATCAATCTTCCGCGCATCGGGTATGTTGCGGAGACGGAGAGGGACTTCTTCACGAAACTCGACGTTCTCATGGATGTCGCCAAGGAAAGCCTTGAAATCAAGCGCAAGCTCGTTGAACGACTGACCGATCAGGGACTCTATCCGTATACGAAGTTTTATCTCGCGCCGATCAAGATGCGCCGCGGCGAGTACTGGTCGAACCACTTCGCGACTATCGGGTTGGTCGGCATGAACGAAGCGGCGCGCAATCTGATCGGAACAGATATCACCACGAAAAAAGGACAGAAATTCGCGGAAAAGGTGCTCACGCACATGCGTAAGCGCATCATCGGCTATCAGAAGGCGACCGGAAACCTCTATAACCTCGAGGCGACGCCGGCGGAAGGGACATCGTATCGGCTCGCGCGGATGGATAAGGTGAAGCACAAGGGAATCATCTTTGCGAATGAGGAGGCGGTGCGTAGCCAGGAAGCGGAGCCGTATTACACGAACTCCTCACACATTCCGGTCGGGCATACGGACGACATCTTCGAAGCGCTCGAACTCCAGGACAACCTTCAGACGAAGTATACCGGCGGGACGGTGCTCCATGGGTTCCTCGGAGAGCGCATCTCCGATCCGGAAGCGACGAAGCAACTCGTCCGCAAGATTGCCGAGAACTACAGGCTCCCGTATTTCACCCTCACCCCGACCTTCTCTATCTGTCCCTCGCACGGCTATATCGCAGGCGAACACCATAGGTGTCCTCAATGTGTCGCGGAACCAAGCCAGGAGAAGTATGCGAAGGCGGGATAGTCTATAAAGTTTGTAAAGTCCATAAAGTCATAAAGTAAAAAATAAGATAAAGAGTATGCAGTGTCATGATTGCAAACAGGAGTTGGTAAAGGGGGCGGAATATATGCCCTATGCGGTGGGGGAGCAGGAATTCGTGAAGTGCCGAAGCTGCCATGAAGCGGAGCCGATACTCCGGAATTACCAGGATACGGAGGTCTATTCGCGCGTCGTGGGCTATATCCGTCCGGTGAAGCAGTGGAACAAGGGCAAGCAGGCCGAGTTCGGTGACCGGAAAGAATACGCGAACTGTGCAGCACAGTGAATTTCAAAATCCAAATGACAAATATCAAATAAGCCTCTGGTGAAAACTTGAGAGTTTGAATATTCGGATTTGATTTGGCATTTGAAATTTGAGTTTTGGGTTTGTTGACATATGCTTATCGGTGGCTTCCAAAAACTGACCCTTATCGACTATCCGGGGAAAGTCGCGACGACCGTGTTCACGGTGGGGTGCAACTTCCGGTGCCCGTTCTGTCATAACCCGGAGCTTCTCGAATTCCC
>CAYRYX010000108.1:2067-2723 GCA_964428755.1 uncultured Bdellovibrionales bacterium
AAAGATGAGATACCGACCTACAGGAAGAATGAAAAGCTCTTCCTGGATTTTCTCGGTAAGCGAAAAGGGCTCCTCGACGGGGTATGTGTGACGGGCGGGGAGCCGACAGTTCAGCCTGACCTGCTTGAATTCCTCGGAAAGATAAAGAAGATGGGCTTTCTTGTGAAACTCGATACGAACGGAAGCCGACCGGAAATCGTCAAGGAAGTCATCAAGCGGAAACTTGCCGATTTCTTCGCGATGGACATCAAGAATCGCGCGGAATGCTACCAGGAGACGACCGGATCAGGTGTTTCCGATGCGAATATCCGTGAAAGCATCAAATTGATCCGTGGAAGCGGCGTTCCGTATGAGTTCCGTACCACCGTCGTTCCGGGAATCCACGAGGAATCGGACTTTGACGGGATTGTCGATCTTATCGACGGCGCACCGGCGTATTATCTTCAGGAGTTCCGCGACTTCCATATCCTTTCGCCCGAACTTCGGAAGAAATCCAGCGGGAAGACGATCGACCTTGAGAGGATCGCGAAAAAACTTGCGCCGCACTTCGGAACGGTCGGTGTGAGGCGATAACAGTCTTTCAGGAAAACAAAAAATCGCCCCCGTTCAGTGAAGGGCGATTTTTATTTTTGGTCCGATGGGATCAAGACGCGAAG
>CAYRYX010000109.1:0-2672 GCA_964428755.1 uncultured Bdellovibrionales bacterium
GTCGCTCATCGAGAAACTCTCGGTACTGCCGTTCGTCGAAGCCGTCATTCCGGTCATCGAGATCCACAGCCAGGCGAAGATAGCAGGCGTCACGCTCGATTCCGGATCCGTGCTCTCCTCGCCGGAATTCCTCAAGCTCGAAGGACTGAAATTCGCGGAAGGGAAAGGATTCTCTGCAACGGGAAAGGAGGCAGTCATAACGTCCGGGATGGTGAAGGCTTTCCAGAAGGAACCGGCGGAACTCATCGGACAGCCGGCATCCGTGTCGCTTTTCATACCGAAAGAGAATGCCGACAAGAAACGCCGTGAGGAAACGAAGATCCCGATCGACACCCCGTTCGTAATAGTCGGCGTGGTTCAGGGGGACGAAAACCTCCTCTACCTCCCGCTCGGATCCGTCGAGGGGGTCGCGCTCCCCGCCGCGACGAAGATCAAGGTGAAGAGCCAATCGACCGGGACGCTTCCCGACCTCCGCAACGAGATCGCCGCCCTGTCGCTTTCCGCGTCGTCCATTTCCGAGACCATCGACCAGGCGAACAAGATGTTCCGCGTCGTCCAGATCGTCCTCATGCTCTTCGGCGTCATCGCGCTCGTCGTCTCGGCGATCGGCATGTTCAACACCATGACCATCACCCTCCTCGAGCGAACCGAGGAGATCGGCATCATGAAATCCATCGGCGCTTCGCCCGGATCCATCTCACTCATGTTCATCATGGAAGCGACGCTCATGGGCTTCCTCGGAAGCCTCATGGGCATCATCATCGGGTTTCTCGGCGGCGAAGCGGTCAACATGCTCTTCAACCTCGTCGCGACGAATTTCGGCGGGCAAAAGGTCGATCTCTTCTACAGCCCGCTTTGGTTCGTCCTCTCCATCGTCGCGTTCGGCGCATTCGTCGGGTTCCTCACCGGTGTCATCCCGGCTCGTAACGCCGCAAAAACCGATGCGCTCGAAGCGCTTCGATATAAATAGGATTTCGTATCATGTATAAAAAACCGGCTCATGCCGGTTTTTTCCTATCAGGCTCTATCGATTTTAACCTGCCTCGCTTCCACGCGCTTCGTCTCGGAGAGGAGTCTTCCGCCTGCCTCGCCAGGAGAATCGGGCACTTATTCTATTTTTTTCGAGCAGACTTCACCCTCTCTGTCTCGCTTAACAGTTGCTTTCTCAATCTTACGCTTTCCGGCGTCACTTCGAGGTACTCGTCCTCCGCCATGATCTCGAGTCCTCGTTCGATCGAAAGTTCCCACGGCGGGGTAAGCTTGATCGCCTCGTCCGCACCGGAAGAACGCATGTTCGTCAGGTTCTTGCCCTTGATCGGGTTCACCGCCATATCCGCACCCTTCGACGCATCACCGATCACCTGTCCCTCATACACCTCCAACCCTGGCCCGATATAGAGCTGTCCGCGGGTCTGCAGATTGTCGAGCGCGAATGCCGCGACCTTGCCCTGCGCCATGGAGATCATCGAACCCGTATCACGGTGCGAGATATCCCCGACATACGGTTTGAATCCGGTGAAGCGGCTCGAAATCGTCCCCTCGCCCTTCGTATCGATGATGAACTCGTTCCGATAGCCAAGGAGTCCGCGCGTCGGCACATCGAAGGTGAGTCGCTGATACCCGCCCGACCCTTCCTTCATCTCCATCATGACACCCTTGCGCTTCCCGATCTTCTCGATGACCGTCCCGGTCGCCTCCATCGGACACTCGACGATCACTTCCTCGAACGGCTCGGATTTGACCCCGTCGATCTCTTTTACGATGACGTGCGGTTTCGACACCTGCACCTCATACCCTTCACGGCGCATATTCTCGAGGAGAATCGCGATATGAAGCTCACCGCGACCGAACACCTTGTATCGGTCTGTTTCCGAGAAATCGATCTTGAGTCCGACGTTTATCTCGAGCTCCTTCAAGAGTCGCTCGCGGATCTGCTTGTTCGTCACATATTTCCCTTCCCGACCGGCGAACGGACTGTCATTCACAAGAAAGAAGAGCGAAATGGTCGGCTCATCCACCTTGATCGCCGGGAGGAGTTCCGCATCCGGAGCGAACGAGATCGTGTCGCCGATCTCGACATTCGGAAGTCCGGCAAGAAGCACGATGTCCCCCGCGAATGCCTCGGTCGCGTCCTCACGGTCAAGACCCTTGAACGTGAATATCCGCACGATACGTCCCTTCTCCGACTTTCCGTCGGCATTCCGGATATATATGTCACCGTTCGTTTTCACCTTGCCCTCATAGATTCGAGCGACCGCAAGCCGCCCGAGGAAGTTGTCATATCCGAGGTTGAAGGGCTGCGCACGAAGCGGCGCTTCCGCATCGTGAAGCGCCTCCGGAACGCGCTCGAGAATCATGTCGAGAAGCGGCATAAGGTCCTTCCCTTCCTCTTCGAGCGTCCGTTTCGCAACACCGTCACGGGCGATCGCATAGATGACCGGAAAATCAAGCTGCGCATCGTTTGCGCCGAGGTCCAGGAACAATTCGTACACCATCTCCTTGACCTCTTCCGGTCGCGCTGCCGGCTTGTCGATCTTGTTAAGGACGACGATCGGCTTCAACCCGAGCTCAAGGGATTTCTTCAGCACGAACCGCGTCTGCGGCATCGGACCTTCCTGCGCATCGACGACGAGCACGACATCGTCGATCGAACGGAGCACGCGCTCCACTTC
>CAYRYX010000110.1:0-2605 GCA_964428755.1 uncultured Bdellovibrionales bacterium
AGGTATTCCATGAGGCTCCGCTCCAGGGCACGCTCTCCGTTTTGTTCGCGTGAAACGAGCGGCAGCATCGGCGCGACCGGAACGATATGTTCGTAGCCATACACACGGCCGATCTCCTCGACGATATCCGCCTCATTCACCAGATCGGGACGGAACGACGGTATGGTGAGATGGAGTTCTTCACCGCGGACATCCACTCCGATCGAAAGCAGACGAAGAATGGAAAGCACGTCTTCTCCCGGAACGGCGACACCGAGTATCCCCTCGATCCGTGAAAACGGAAGTACCACTTCCCGATCGCCCGCGGCTTCCGCTCCGCGAATGGAAACGTCGCCCCGGTATTCGGCACCGAGCCATTCGGAAAAACGCGAAATGACTTCGCCGGAAAGCTTCTCCGGCCAGGAACGGTCGACTCCGTGTTCGAAGAGATACGACGCCTCGGTCGCCATACCGTGCCTGACACGCGACTTCCGGATCGTCTTCGGATCGAAATTGGCAATCTCGAAGAAAACCCCTTCCGTTCCGACTGATACCGCGGATTCCTTCCCGCCCATGATACCGGCAAGCGCAACCGGACCCTTCGTGTCCGCAATGACAAGATCTTCCGCGGTAAGCGTGATTTCGCGGCCATCGAGAAGAAGCAGCTTCTCTCCTTCCTTCGCGAACCGGACGGCAATCTTTTTTCCGGAAAGTTTCGCCGCGTCGAACGCGTGCATCGGCTGACCATAAAGAAGCGAAAGGAAATTCGCGATATCCGCCGCCCCGTGGATGATATGAGCCCCGAGGGCGACCATCCGCCCGAGCATCGGAAGCGGGAGACTCGTCCGCTCTTCCGCAAGACGGAACGACAGACCGGCATATGCCGCGCACACCTCTTCGTTTTCGACAGTCACCGTCATTCCTCCGTCGCTCATCCGTTCGGGAAACTCCTTCACGAACATCCCTTCGGACGGAAGCGGTCGCCCTTCGAGCGCGGACAGTTCCCGCGCAAGTCCGTAGTGTGAGAGAGCGTCCGCCCCACGGTTCGGGAGGATCTTCACGTCGATAATGGAATCATCAAGGCCCATCGCCTCGGCAAGCGGCATACCGACTATGGAATCGTCCGGCAGCACCCAGATGCCCGCATGATCGGTTCCGAATCCGAGCTCGTCGAGCGCACAGATCATCCCTGACGATTTCACGCCACGAATTTCCGCCTCCTGTATCGTAATTCCGTTCGGAAGGACGGCACCGGGCAATGCAACCGCCACTTTCTGTCCCGCCGCGACGTTCGGTGCACCGCAGACGATTGTCCTCGTCCCGTCACCCGTCGACACCTGCGTCACTTTGAGCCGGTTCGCGTCCGGATGCGGCATCGTTTCCAGCACTTCTCCGATCACGACGCTTCCGAGCTCCTGCTCGAATTTCTTCACTTCTTCCACCTCGAACGAACGCGCCAGAAGAAGCGCCGCGAGTTCCTCGGGCGACTTCTCCGTTCCGGATAATTCTTTCAACCAGTTGTAGGAAAATTTCATATGTTCAGAACTGCCGGGTAAACCGCACGTCGCCGCCCATGAAGAGGCGGATATCGGGAATCTTGTATTTCATCATCGCAAGCCTGGTCAATCCGAATCCCCAGGCGAAACCCTGGTATTTTCCTTCCTCGTATCCTGCCGCCACGAGGACATTCTGATGCACCATCCCGGCACCACCGATCTCGAGCCACCCGGTCTGCTTGCACACGGGACATCCCTTCGCACCGCAGAGAATACACGATATGTCGAACTCGAACGACGGCTCGGTGAACGGGAAAAAGCTCGGGCGAAGACGGACATCCACATCCCGACCGAAAAACTCACGGAAAAATGTCTCCGCGACATACTTGAAATGCGCGACGGTCACCTTGCCTGCCTCGTCCACCATGAGGCACTCGAACTGGTGGAAAGTATGCTCATGTGAGGCGTCGGTTGCCTCGTTCCTGAAAATTCGCCCGGGAATGACGATCCGGAAGGGTGGCGTATGCGTCTCCATATACCGCACCTGCACCGAAGACGTATGCGTCCGCAGTAAGTATCTTTCCGACTTTCCGCTCCCTGTTCCCTGCTCCCTGTTCCCTGGCTTGACCCAAAACGTGTCCTGCATATCGCGCGCCGGATGATCCTTTGGGACATTGAGCGCGTCGAAATTGTAAAATTCGGTCTCGGCTTCCGGTCCGTCGGCGACGGAAAAACCCATCCCCGCGAAGATGTCCTCGATCTCATGCGAAAGCCGCGTGATGGGATGGAGATGTCCGACGGGCTCGGCAACCCCGGGAAGCGTGACATCGAGACGATCATCCTCCGCGAGCGCCTTCGCCTCGATACGCGCCCGTGCCTCAGTGGCGGCGGACTCCAAAGACTTCCGCGCCTCGTTCGCAAGTGGCCCGACTTCCTTCTTCTCCTCCTTGGTCAGATCCTTGAGCCCCTTGAGGATTTCGGAGAGTTCGCTCTTCCGACCCGTATACTCCGCCTCGAGCGCGAGCAAGGCCGCCTCGTCCTTCGCTTTGGAGAACGCGCCGATACCTTTTTTCAGGATAACCTCAATCCTTTTCTTCAGCATAAAAGTCGTTTCAATGACGGATTCAGTG
>CAYRYX010000111.1:0-2600 GCA_964428755.1 uncultured Bdellovibrionales bacterium
TTTTTATAATCTTTCGTAAGCTTGAAACCGCCTCCCTCATCGCCAGAAACGTCGCCTCGAGAATATTGATCCGATCGATCGTCTCGGCATGCACGACACCGATCCCGACATGAAATTTTTCATGGACGAACTCGAATGCTCGGTCCCGCTGCTTCTCTGACAATGTCTTCGAGTCCCGAATTAATTTCCATTCTTTCTCCTCCTCATCTGTTGTTCCCTGTTCCCTGTTCGTTGTTCCTTGTCGCAACGCTGCCGCAGCCGCAACGACGGGTCCGGCGAGAGGTCCCCGTCCCGCCTCGTCGACCCCGACAACCAAGGAAAACCCTTCCGTATGGCATGCCAGTTCCTTTTCGAATGAGAGCTCTTGCATATATGATATCTTCAGTATAGACTAGAGCGTTCTTTTGAAACAAGGAGTTGTCATGGAACAAAAGCTCTACCGACGGAGAAAAAACTCCCCCGAACCACGATGCTGGATCGTCCGCTGCTGGAAATGTGAAATAATTTTCAACCTTCCGAAAAGCGAAAGCTACGTGCGGACGCTTTCCAGCGACATCGGAAAAGCGAAATGTCCCCACTGCGGAAACGTCCTTCGCCGCACGAACCGAAATGCCGACCTCCCAATCAGAACCATCACCCGCGAACAGGCGAATCTTGCCTGAAACAAGCACATCCCGCCGTCCGGAACACCGGAGGCGGGCTTTTTCTTTTCCCAGGATGGCAGTATACTGGAAGCACACTAGATTCCTTCCCCGCAGAACCCGAGGCGCGAGCCGGGATATGGGGGAAGAGACAAAGCAATGCCAAATTTCAAATGCCAAATTTCAAATTCCGCATCGTCATTCCGGCGCGGTTTTTATTTTGAGTTTTCGACATTTGAGTTTGATTTGACATTTGACATTTGACATTCGGATTTATGCCTTTCGTCCATCTCCACGTCCACAGCCACTACTCTCTCTTGAACGCGCTTCCGAAGATCGACGACCTGGTCGCCGAGGCGAAGAAGTACGGAATGACATCACTCGCGCTCACGGACACGTCGAACATGTACGGCGCAGTCGAGCTCTATATCAAGGCGAAATACGCCGGCATAAAACCGATCATCGGTGTGGAGCTCCATATCGTGAAGGATCACACGAGCAAGACGTCGTCGATGGACGACCGCCCGCGGCACACTATCGTTCTTCTCGCGGAAAACGAGACAGGATATAAAAACCTGCTGCAGCTCGTGTCCAAAGCCCAGCTCGATGGCTTCTACTACAAGGCGCGCATCGACCGGGCTCTTCTCCGCCAACACCACGAGGGTCTGATCGCGCTTTCCGGAAACATGACCGGCGAGATCCCCGCGAACCTCATCTACGACAACTACGAAGCCGCCAAAGCCACCGCGCTCGAATACCAGGAGATTTTCGGGAAAGACCGTTTCTATCTCGAGGTCGGACCGAACATCGAATACGAGAACCAGGCGAACATCAACGGCAATCTCCTCCAGATGAGCCAGGAGACCGGCATTCCCCTTGTCGCTGCAGCCGACGTCTTTTACCTCCACCCGGAGGACCGCGACACGCACGACATCCTGCTGTGTATCCTCAACAACTGGACCGTGGAACAGGAGGGTCGTCCGCGACTCACGCATCTCGACCTTTCCTTCCGCTCTCCCGAAGAAATGGAACGTCTTTTCAAGGATTTCCCCGGAGCCATCGAGAACACGCAGAGAATCGCCGACAGGTGCAATGTCGAAATCCATCTCGGCGAGACCCAGCTCCCGCATTTCGACGTGCCGGACGGATTGTCCGCCGAGGAGTATCTGCGCACACTCTGCGAACAGGGTCTCACGAAACGCTTTGGGAACACCGTCATCACGGAGGAATACCGAAAACGCCTCGACTATGAACTCGACGTCATCAAAACGACCGGCTTCGCGTCGTACTTCCTCATCGTCGCGGACTTCGTGAACTGGGCGAAAGAGCAGAATATCGTTGTCGGTCCCGGTCGCGGCTCGGCCGCCGGGTCGCTCGTCGCCTATCTCACCGGCATCACCAACCTCGACCCGATCGAATATAATCTCCTCTTCGAACGGTTCCTCAATCCGGAGCGTATCTCCATGCCGGATGTCGATATGGACTTCGCCGACGACCGCCGTGACGACGTGCTTGATTACGTGCGCGGAAAATACGGCGCGGATCATGTCGCGCAGATCATCACCTTCGGGACCATGGCAGCCAAGGCGGCGATCCGTGACACCGGTCGCGCGCTCGGGTTCCCCTACAGTTTCTGCGATCAGATATCGAAGATGATCCCGATGTTCACCTCGCTCGAAAAGGCCGTCGAGGAGGTTCAGGAGCTCAAGAAACTTTACGAGGAGAACAAGGACGCGAAACGCATCATCGACACCGCGAAAAAACTCGAAGGAAACGCGCGCCACGCTTCCGTACATGCCTGTGGCGTCGTCGTGACCAAGGATCCCGTCGTCGCCTACTCGCCCTTGCAGTATGTCTCCGGTCACGGTGACGGTATGGTGACGCAGTATGCCTCGTCGACCAAGATGAGCGTCGTCGAGAAGATCGGTCTCCTCAAGATGGACTTCCTGGGACTCAAGA
>CAYRYX010000112.1:0-2563 GCA_964428755.1 uncultured Bdellovibrionales bacterium
AGGAACGGCTCGATCTCGTGCATTTCCCTCATTTCAACGTACCACTCCTGTATCGGCGGCCGTTCGTCGTGACGATACACGACCTCATCCTGTTGCGGTATCCGACGACACGGAACACGACCCGGAGCATCCTCACGTACTGGCTCAAATTTCTCGCGTATCGGTTCGTGATCTCCTCGGCCGTGCGTCGGGCTAAGCGCATACTTACGGTATCGCATTTCACGGAGGAGGATATCCTGAGGGAATATCCGGAAGCGTCCGGAAAGATCGTCATGGCGTACGAAGGATGCGAGCTTGGGGATGCCGATCCGGTATCCGAAGAGAGCGCGCGCGGCGGATGTCAGTCGCATGGTATATTGTCACCGTACTTCCTGTACGTCGGAAACGCCTATCCGCATAAGAATCTCGAGGCGTTCATCCCGCTGGCCGGCCGGTTTCCGGATGTCCGGTTCGTGCTTGTCGGCAGGCAGGATTTTTTCTATCGGAGGCTGAAACGGATGACCGAGGCGGCGGGTATCGGAAATATCGTTTTCTCGGGATTCGTTCCGGATCGTGATCTTCCCATGCTCTATCGAGGCGCCAAGGGATACATATTCCCATCGCTCTACGAGGGATTCGGTCTGCCACCTTTGGAAGCGATGCGTCTCGATGTACCGGTCATCGCGTCTTCCCGGGGATCGCTTCCGGAAGTACTCGGGGACGCCGCGCTTTTCTTCGATCCCGGAGACGGGAGCGAGCTCGCCGATCGCGTGGAGGCGGTTCTGTCCGATGAAACGCTTGCCCGGGCGCTTTCGGAAAAGGGTCGCATGCGTGCGGGAATGTTCCGGTGGGAAACCATGGCGGAAGCGTCACTTGCGGCGTATCGGGAAGCCATAGGATGAAACAGACATGAGATCTCCGAAGAAAAACGTGATACCTCAGATGTTCGATGTCCGTCCGACCGACCGGACGGGCGGTTTGGATTGGACGCGGATCCGTTCCGTCGGCGATGTCCGTGCCCTTACGGAACCGGCGGCACGGGAATCGGGTCATGATGACGATGTCGTTCCGGAATCACGGGCTTTCCCCGCGGATGTCTCGTACCCTTCGTCTGATTTCCGGGAGACGGAACCCGCTGCTCTTGTTTCCCGTCCGCGAAGGAAGATCCCGTTCCGCACGTTCGTCTTCGCGTCGTTTTCGGTCCTGTTCCTTGCGGGAGGGATACTCGGCGTGATCGGGATTTTTTCCATGAAGGGTGCCGTGCTCGGCGAGAGTTCCGCGGGCCTCTCGTCCGCCGATCTTGCGCTTCGGGAGCTCTCTTCCGCACGGTTCGTGAATTCGGCGAACCATTTTTCCGACGCGTACGCGTCTTTTTCCGACGCTTCCGATTCGCTCGGGACGATCGGAAACGAACTCGCGAAGGCGACGCGGTTCGTTCCCGGTCTCTCGATGTTCTCTTCGGGACAGGGTGTCATCGAGGCGGCGAAACATCTCTCGAGCGCCGGCGTCTCGATGAGTCATATGCTCGCGCTCGTGCCGATCTCCCCGGAGAGCGCCCGTCCGTCCGAGATATCGCTGCTCTCGATCCTTTCGGAAGCGGAAAAACTGTCGGAGGCGGCACTCTCGGATCTTTCGCTCGCCGAGGAGAGTCTGGCGCGTGTCGAGGAGGGTGATGTTCCCGAAGAGAAACGGGAATCGTTCCGTCTGCTTCGCGAAAAGCTCCCGATCGCGAAGTCGCTCCTGTCCGGCTTTGACCGTCATGCGATGCTTCTCCGCGAGCTGCTCGGCGAGCACGGCCCGCGCGTCTATCTGCTCCTGTTTCAGAACAACCATGAACTCCGTCCGACCGGCGGATTCATCGGGAGCTACGGGTTCCTCGAGGTGGATCACGGGCGCGTCCGGAAATTTCTCATCGACGGGATATTCAATCCCGACGGGCAGTTCAAGGAGAATATCGTTCCTCCCGGTCCGATCCGGAAGGTGAGCGCGGGGTGGAGCCTTCATGACAGCAACTGGTGGCCCGATTTTCCGACCTCGGCGGAGAAAGCGATGCTCTTCTACGAGAAGACAGGCGGACCGACGGTTGACGGGATCATGACGATGACTCCGTCCGTGGTAGAGAAGCTGCTCGCCGTGACCGGACCGATTCCGATGCCGGAATACGGAGTGACGATCGATGCGGAAAATTTCATGGCGGCGGTTCAGGAAGAGGTCGAGGTGAAATATGACAAGGAGCTGAATCAGCCGAAGAAGATCATCGCCGACCTTGCGCCGCTTCTTCTTGACCGGCTGCTCCAGTCGAAAGATAAGACGGTCGCGCTTGCCGCCGCCGAAGCGCTTTCGAAAGGACTCGACGAGCGGCACATCCTCCTGTATTCTCGGAATGTCGAGGCACAGAGACTGCTTGACGATGCCGGGTGGTCCGGCCGGTTGCTTCCGACCGAAAAGGACTATCTTTCCGTGGTGCACACGAATCTCAACGGATACAAAACCGACGGCGTCATCAAGGAAGAGATAGAACAGAAGGCGGATATCCGGGCGGACGGTTCCGTCATCGATACCGTCCGGATCACCAGGCGGCACG
>CAYRYX010000113.1:0-2503 GCA_964428755.1 uncultured Bdellovibrionales bacterium
TCGAAATCTCCGGCGATGTCGTATTTCACGAACACCATCAAGAACCGGAAGACCTATTCATGGAGCCCGTTCAAGCGCGGGGTATGCGTGAAGGTGACGACCGTGACGCCGAAGAAGCCGAACTCCGCTCTTCGGAAAATCGCCCGTGTCCGGCTTTCGAACGGTATGGAAGTATCCGCTTATATCCCCGGTGAGGGGCACAATCTTCAGGAGCACTCCATCGTCATGATCCGCGGTGGCCGCGTGAAGGACCTTCCGGGTGTCCGGTATCACATCGTCCGCGGCGTCCTCGACTCCGCCGGTGTGAATGCGCGGAAGCAGAGCCGATCGAAGTACGGCGCGAAAAAGGAGAAGAAGAAGGACTAACTCAGCTGTTAGCCGGTAGCCTTTAGTTGATAGGGCTTATAGGGAAGAAGAAGTCTTTTCGAACCCACAAGCAGCTAAAAGCTATAACCTAGAAGCTATAAGCTAATTACGCGATATGCCACGAAGAAAGCGACAATATAAGAAGCCTTGGCCGGCCGACGTGAAGTATGAGAGCCCGCTCGTGGGTCACTTCATCGGTCTTATCATGTGGAACGGCAAGCGGAGCGTCGCCGAACAGATCATCTATGATTCGTTCGATGTCATCCATGAGCGCACCAAGAAGGGCGGTCTCAATACCTTCGAACAGGCTATCAAGAACGTTTCGCCGCTTCTCGAACTCAAGAGCCGCCGTGTCGGCGGAGCGAATTATCAGGTGCCGATTCCGGTGTCCGGCGAACGCCGCCAGACGCTCGCGATGCGCTGGATCCGCGATGCCTGCCGCAAGCGTGCAGGCAAGGCGATGGCAGAGAAACTCGCCGATGAGCTTATCGAGGCTTCGAACAAGGCCGGGGCGGCCATGAAGAAACGCGAGGAAGTGCACCGCATGGCGGAGGCGAACAAGGCATTTGCTCATTTTGCATGACGTTTTCGGATTTTCATTCGAGAAGGCATCACTGGGGGAATATGAGGTGCTTTCGAAGTGAAAAATCAAAAATCAAAAGGCAAAATGACAACCCGGAACGCAAATGCCTGGAAGTCCGAAAGAATCGGTTTTCAGGCATTTTTGTTCCATTTTCCATTTTGATGTTTACATTTTAATTTCAGATTGTATGGCTCGTTTACGGCCTATCGATAAGATCCGCAATATCGGCATCATCGCGCATATAGATGCGGGAAAGACGACGACGACGGAGCGAGTGCTTTTCTATACCGGTATCACCCACAAGATCGGCGAGGTGCACGAGGGTGCGGCGACGATGGACTGGATGGAGCAGGAACGTGAGCGAGGTATCACCATCACGTCGGCCGCGACGACCTGTTTCTGGAAGGATCATCAGATCAATATCATCGATACTCCCGGGCACGTGGACTTCACCGTCGAGGTGGAGCGTTCCCTGCGCGTGCTCGACGGCGGCGTCGTCGTATTTGACGGGAAAGAGGGTGTCGAGCCGCAGTCCGAGACCGTGTGGCGCCAGGCGGAGAAATACCATGTCCCGCGCATCTGCTTCATCAACAAGATCGACAAGGAAGGCGCGGATTTCTTCGTCGCGCTCGAGTCTATCTGGAACCGTCTCACGCCGAATGCGATCGCGATGCAGATCCCGATGGGGGAGCGCGGCGATTTCTATGGTGTCATCGATCTCCTCTCGATGAAGGCATATACCTTCGAGGGTGAGATGGGCGAGAAGGTCGTCGAGGGCGACATCCCGGCGGAATATGCCGATCAGGCGAAGAAGTGGCGCGAGACGCTCGTCGAGAAGATATCGGAAACCGATGACGAGCTCGCGACGAAGTATCTCGAGGGCGGAGACATCTCCCTTGAGGAACTGAAGGAGGCGCTTCGCAAGGCGGTGCTCACGGTGCGTCTCGTCCCGGTCTATACCGGTACGGCACTCCGCAACAAGGGCGTCCAGCTCGTGCTCGACGCGGTGATCGATTTCCTGCCGTCTCCGGCCGACGTGCCGGCGGTCATGGGGGAGAACGTGAAAACCGGGGAGCAGGTTCCCCAGGAGACGCGCGACGATGCGCCGTTCTCGGCGCTCGCGTTCAAGGTAGCGACCGATCCGTTCATCGGGCAGCTCACGTTCTTCCGTGTCTATTCCGGGTCGCTCAAGGCCGGAAGCTATGTGCTCAATTCGACCAAGAACGAGAAGGAACGCGTGGGTCGCATCGTCCGCATGCATGCGAACCATCGTGAGGAGATCGAGGATATACACGCGGGCGACATCGGCGCCTTGGTCGGCATGAAGGTGACGACCACGGGCAACACGCTCTGCGACGTCGATCATCCGGTTCTGCTCGAGTCGATCACCTTTCCGGAGCCGGTCATCGACATTTCCATCGAACCGAAGACGAAAGCGGATCAGGAAAAGATGGGCGTCGCGCTCAAGAAGCTTTCCGAGGAAGACCCGACCTTCCGTGTCCACACGGACGAGGAAACCGGACAGACGATCCTTTCCGGCATGGGCGAGTTGCA
>CAYRYX010000114.1:0-2500 GCA_964428755.1 uncultured Bdellovibrionales bacterium
AAGCCCGGCTCCGAAAACTAATAATTTATACCTCCAAGAAGATTTTGCGAAGCAAGGGCGAGCGCCGAGAAAACAACACATCATCGACGATTCGGTTGTCCCACAAAACAGAGGGAAGCATATCACTCCCTCCGCAACCATGCAAGATGCGACGATGTGGACCGTACAGGATTCGAACCTGCGACCCCCGCGTTGCAAACGCGGTGCTCTACCAACTGAGCTAACGGCCCGAAGTCAGATAACAAATAACAGTTAACATACCGCCTCTGTTTCCGCATCCTAACGAAAACACAGAATTTTGTCCATGCTCGGATTGCACCGATGAAATCCTTCCGGTATTCTACATTCGACATTCCCCATTCTTTATTTCTCCACAATGATTCCCGACTCCATCTATTGGCACTGCTTCCGGAAACTTCCCGGATTCGGACAGATACGGATCCTCTCTATCATGGATTGCTTCGAATCGGGCGAAGCGGCATGGAAAGCGCCGCTCTCCGCGTTCGCCGATGCGAACCTCTCCAAGGATGCGCGCGAGTCCCTGTCGGACGGTCGTTCATCCATCGACCCGGAATACGAGGCCCGACTCCTCGAACAGGAAAATATCCGTGTTCTCCTCGGAAACGATCCTGACTTCCCACCGCTTCTCCGCGAGCTCGACGCGCCATTCGCGCTCCTCTACACGAAAGGAAATTTTTCCGAGTGGCACCGTCCTTGCATATCGGTCGTCGGGTCACGACGCCACACCGCCTACGGTACACAGGCGACGGAGCGGATCGTAAAGGAGCTCGCTTCCTCCGGATTCGTCGTAGTATCCGGACTCGCCTATGGTATCGACTCCGTCGCGCACGAAGCGGCGATCCATTCCGGAGGCACGACGATCGCCGTCTTGGGCGACAGTCTCGACGACGCCTCCATACATCCCAAGGATCACCTCACGCTCGCACGCCGGATACAGGAACAAGGCGCGCTCCTCTCCGAATACCCACCCATAACACCCGCGCGACCGGAAACGTTCCCCGCACGGAACCGGATCGTCGCCGGCATCTCACAGGGAACCATCGTCATCGAGGCGGCGGAGCGGAGCGGGTCACTCATCACCGCGCGACTCGCACTCGAGGCGAATCGCGAAGTATTCGCCGTGCCCGGTCCCATCTTCTCTCCCGCATCCTCCGGAACGAACCGGCTCATCAAGGAAGGCGCGAAGATCGTCCGGAATATCGGCGACATTCTCGAGGAAATTCCGATCGCGACGGAACCAACGAAAACGGCGGCGGAAACCCCACAGCAGGCACCACACGGTCTTTCCGAAGAGGAAGAAAAAATCCTTTCCATCCTTTCACACGAGGGACTGGCGGTTGACGAAATCATCAAATCATCGCATCTTGGAATAAGTGCCGCGTCCGGCGCGCTCACGATGCTCGAACTCCGCGGACTCGCGAAGGACATCGGAGGAAGCCACTACATCAGAATGTAAATGCCAAAATCCAAATAACAAATGCCAAATGAAATCCGAGGTACGAATGCCAAATTTCAGAATTATTCCATTCGAGCTTGATTTGAAATTTGATATTTGAACTTTGGAATTTTCACTGAGCACCTACACCCATATGAAATTACTGATAGTGGAGTCCCCCTCGAAAGCGAAGACTATCGGCAAGTACCTCGGTGCAGGGTATAAGGTCGTCGCCTCCGTCGGTCATGTCCGCGATCTGCCGAAGTCGAACAAGAACGCCATCGACATCGAGGGCGGGTTCGTGCCGCACTACGAAATCAGCGCCGGAAAGGAGAAGGTGGTAAGCGAGATTTCCCGACTCGCCGCGAAAGCGGACGAGATACTGCTCGCGACCGACCCCGACCGCGAAGGCGAGGCGATCGCCTGGCACGTCAAGGAAGCCTGCAAAATGAAGAAACCGAAACGCGTCCTCTTCTACGAAATAACGAAGCGCGGCGTCGAGGAGGCGATCAAAAATCCCCGCATGATCGACGAGAACCTCCGGCAGGCCCAGGAGGCGCGGCGTATCCTCGACCGACTCGTCGGCTACGACCTCTCCGGACTCATCTGGAAAAAAGTTCGGTACGGGCTTTCCGCCGGAAGAGTCCAGTCCCCCGCGCTCCACATCATCGCGGTCCGGGAACGAGAGATACGCGATTTCATTCCGGAAATATATTCCGTCTTCTCCGCGCAGTGCGCGACGAAACGATCCGGGAAACTCACCTTGACCCACACCACAAAACCGCGTTCGCAATCGGAACGTGAGGCGATATCGGCGGAAACCGAAGCTATTCTCAGACTCGCACAGGAGAAGGATTGGGAAGTGACCGAAGTAAAGGAAACCGAAGCACTCCGAAACCCGTCACCGCCCTTCACGACGTCGACCCTGCAGCAGTCCGCAAGCTCGCGCCTCGGTATGTCGCCCTCGCGCACCATGCGTGTCGCGCAGAAACTCTACGAACAGGGACACATCACCTATATGCGCACCGACTCCGTCACGCTTTC
>CAYRYX010000115.1:0-2460 GCA_964428755.1 uncultured Bdellovibrionales bacterium
CCACCGTTCAGGACGGACACGGCCAGCTGTTTTACGTCCGTCGTCGCGATATTTTCCGGAGCTTTCTCTTCTGTCACCGCCTCATCCCGCCCGGATTCCGGAGCGTCTTCGGGTTCCGGAACCGTTATTTCCGCTATGGACAATGATCCGTTCGGGCGCTGATCATATATGCGATATCCGAGAAAAGCGAAAAAACCGAGAGCCAGAAGAACGCCAAGAACGAGCGCGGAAATGACCAATCCTCCGAAAAGGTCGTCATGCGGCTTCGCCGGAATCCCCGAAGATGATTCCGATCCATTATTTACGATGTTTTTCTCGACATCCATAACGAGATTTTTCGGGTTCTCTTCGGCAGCGCAAACGAAAGCGATACCGGAAGCCACGCGAGAAGGAAATTCCATCTGAAAAAAGTATACCACAAAAAAAGAAAAGTGCCGCGTCCGAAACGGTCGCGACACCCGCAATCACGATTCTTCTAATGTCCCTCATCCTCGACCGAATCCCGCTTCCGCGGATGGATCGTCCCCGGCGCGTGCTCCGGTGGCGCATAGAGCGTATAAAGCTTGAGTTTGGCATCGAGAGAGACGTTCACGACATTGTGTTTCGTCCCGGCAGGAATGACGACTGCATCGCCGTCGCCGACCCGGCGTGGCTCCCCCTCGAGAATCACTTCGCCTTCCCCTGCCTCGAACCGGATGAATTGGTCATGATCGGCATGGATCTCCTCGCCGATCTCATCTCCCGGCTCGAGCGCCATAAGAACCAGTTGAAGATTCGGTCCGGTAAAGAGCACTTCCCGATAATTCTCGTTTTCAAGCGTCTTTCTCTCGATGTTGTCGATATATCCTTTCATAAGCGTGATAGTTATTGATCCGACCTCAGTCTACTCCTCTCAGGAGGAAAATCAAACGACATCACGGATCACCTTCATATTTTCCTTCGATTCGAGCAGAAACATGATCGCTCGCGCAAGCTTTTCCGGATCATGCCGGATAAAGGCCCTCGTATGAGCCACCTTATCGCTCTTTTCAAGTTTCGGAACCGTGCGGGAGACGACATCCGCCCGGACGAGACGATAGGTCCTCTTGGAAGCCGCTTCCCTGTCGAATCCAACGACCGCACCCTTCCCCTCGCTCCGTTCGTATTTCCGTACCAATGCCGAGTCGAGTCGATCCGCGTTCCATACGACCGCGTCCGTCCGCCCAGCCCCGATATACCGCTCTATTTCACGGACATAGGCATCGACATCCCATCCGAGCGTATGCCCCGCCTTGTTCGTCAGGTTCGCCACATATACGACTTCCGCTTTCGATGTCCGTATCGCTTCCGCGAAGTCCCTGATGATAAGGTTCGGCAACAAACTGCAATAGAGGTTCCCCGGACCGATGACGATCATGTCCGCCTGTCTCACGCGGGAAATCGCCTTCGCGTACGCGCGGACCCTTCCGGAAAATCCGAATTTCCCGATCCCGCGCGACTGCAGTTCCCGGCTCTGATTGATATCGTTCTCTCCGCGGAGGACTTCCCCATCCAAAAGCCTGAGCGAAAGCGAGACGTTCTGCTCCGTCACCGGGATTACCTCGCCCCGGACCTTGAGGATGTCCATCGCCTCCTCGACACCCGCCGCGAAGCTCCCGTTCATCTTCTCGAGCGCCGAGAGAAACAGGTTCCCGAAACTATGTCCGGCAAGCCCTCCTTCGTCGAACCGGTAGTTCATGAGTTCACGCAGCCGCTCCGACGACTCCGAAAGTGCCACCAGACATTGTCTCACATCTCCCGGAGGCAAGACGCCGAGCTCGTCACGCAGGACGCCGGTCGAACCGCCATCGTCCGCCATGGAGACGATGGCCGAGATATCGACCGGAAACCGCTTCAAACCGGAAAGCAGCGTGAAGCTCCCTGTCCCGCCACCGATCGTCACGATCCGTTTCCGTTTTTCCATAAGAGTGTCGTTTCCCATACACTGTATTTCCCCAGGACATATCCGTCAATCTTTGACTTTTCCTCTTGTTTCTGCTACAATGTCCGTGTAAGTTTTCTTTTTGGTTTTTCTTTCCTCTTCGGAAGAAAGAGCCGCGCCGGATCCCCGCGAGACGGAAACGCGCCAGAAGAAGGTCGTCTTACGCGTTAACAGGATTCGTTTTGCAACTATGGCCAAGAAGCTTTATATCGGAAACCTCTCGTACGGGACGAACGACGAGAGCCTCCGCGCAGCCTTCGAGACGGTCGGCCCGGTTTCATCCGCGAACGTCATCATGGACAAGATGACCGGCCGCTCCCGCGGTTTCGGTTTCGTCGAGATGACCGAGGATGCCGATGCCGAGAAAGCCATCTCGATGTGGAACGGCAAGGAACTCGACGGACGCGCCCTCGTGGTCAACGAGGCTCGCCCGATGGAGGAACGCCCGCCGCGCCAGGACAACGGCGGAAGCCGCTGGTAATTCCCCTCAAAAGGAATAC
>CAYRYX010000116.1:0-2442 GCA_964428755.1 uncultured Bdellovibrionales bacterium
GTCACTTCCGGCTCGAACGTCGTATCCGGAAGCGACAGCCGTTTCGCCCGCGCCTTCTTCAGAAGCTTCTTGACGGATTGACCCCGTTTCGGAAGAATCGAGTATTCCAGCCGATATGCCTCGGTGACCGCAAGATCGAACGACGCCGGGTTTATATGGGTATCTGCCGAAGTATCCATCACCCCCAAAATATTCCCGTTTGCGATCAGTTCCCGCATCATTCCATCGGATACAGCACCAAATCCTTTCATGATTCTCTCCTTCGATTGTAAAATGACTTCCAAAAATCCTAGCAGGATGCCGGTTTTTTGTACAGCGAGCGTTGACGCTTCGTCCTTGTTTTGGTACCCTTCCCTATATTGCGATGGTCCGATGGCCGAGCGGTTAGGCAACAACAGTGCTGCAACCCCGCACCTTCTCATCAATAACCAAAGCATACATATAACATGTACTGGTCGCGTGGCCGAGCGGTTAGGCACGGGTCTGCAAAACCCTTCACTCCGGTTCAACTCCGGACGCGACCTCAGATATTAGAAGACAACGCCACGCGCAAAGGTGCGGGGCGACTCCGCTTCGGACCTCATTTTCCGTGATATTCACGCATTATCCACAACAAACGCTGCCGCGGTGGTGGAATTGGTAGACACAGGAGACTTAAAATCTCCCAGCCGAAAGGCTATGCGAGTTCGATTCTCGCCTGCGGCACAAAAAACGCCCCGGCATATCGCCAGGGCGTTTCGGTTTATGTAACTATTTATTCGAACATCACTTCCGCGACGAGGTTCTTGCGCCCGAAGGCGAAGGCCTCGTGTTTCGTTTCCATGTAGATGTCGAAGTGATTTCCTTTGATCGCACCGCCGCGATCCTCGCACCGGAGCGTTCCGACACCTTCGATCGAAATCTTGGCACCGAACGGATACTCCGGGGGGCAGGCGAGTGTCTGCTCCTTTTTCACGAGGAGACCCGACGCCGTCACTCCTTTGTCGTTCCCGCACTCGTCCGCCGAAGCGGTATAGGCGGAGGCGTTGACGATGAATTTCTCTTTCGGAAGATTTTTCCACTTTTCCGACTGTTTTTTCTTCCAATTCGCAAGGATTTTCTCCTCGGCGGTCATTTCGCGACTCTGTTCCGAAACAGCACCGTCTTTCTGTTCTCCAAACATAAGAGAAAGGAAAAACGGATCGCTTCGGAAGTCATAGCTGTTTTTTTGTGAAATCGTCAGTATTTCGCTGTGCTCCTGGTTGGTTTCGGTTTCGGCATTCGCGGCGTTTACAGAGAACAGGAGACCTATTCCGATGACAAACGCTATGCGTTTACCACTCATACCGTACTTTCAAGAGTTATCCGAGGTGTATGAGGCTGCATCCCACCCGGGCTATCCCGAAGCTCGGATTTCTCCGGTCTTCATGATAACGGGAGAGTATAGCATGTTTTTTGATTTCTGTCAATACTAAATATGCGATATATACCTCATATAAAGCAAAAAACAGCAAAATTTGAGGCTGTTTTTTGATTATTGGAGCTGGCTGGCACAGACCGTTGGAGCTCAATTCTTTGACACTAAGCCCTCTCTTTAGAAATACCGACCAGTCTTTTAAAAAGCTCATCTTTTAGCTGCTTAATTCCCCCAAAAAAGATTACTGGGTAATCCTTGATGTCGAATTCTGGCTTAGTCCCTTCACGAGCAATGTAAATAGGAATCTTACCTATTCCATGAGCATATCCCGCTTCATAGAACACGTTTGGACGAGAGTTGGTAAGATCCACAATAACAAACTCTGCTTTCCTAATAGACTCAAGAATTCTATCGGTGATTCTTTCGTTCGATTGGGCTTCGTCCACTCTCTCAGCGTTTAAACCGCATTTCCTTGCCGCCTCCTTAATACCATCTAATACATCTTCAAGTTGTTGATCTTTTGGAGACATGGGCATAGCAATGAAGACATATCCCTTCTCAATACTTAAATCAAGCTCAATTGTTGGTTTGATGGGCTTTTCTTCTGGTTCAGTCATTAAAACCCCAATTGTCTTATCAATCATATCCATCACGACATGGGCGATATCCGTCATGTAGGGCGGATCAAAAATCGCGCTAAAAGGATCGACATCATGCATCACTAGGCCGCCGATAGCGGGCGGGGGGCCGATAGTTAAAGTTGAATAGCAGCCAGCTTCCATAACTTCACGCCGAACCCAAATTAATGATTGATTAATACATTCTCTTGAATTTGCGTCTTGGTTCTTGCGCCATGATCGCAAATTTTCTTTGAACTCTTTTAGGCGTTCAATTTTTTCTTCAATTTTCATATATTTAAATATCTACTAATAGTTCAATGATAAGTCTACCCGATATAAAAAACAAGGCTCGCCAGAGCCTTGTTTTTTAGCTGAGCGGGTAACGGGAGTCGAACCCGTATCTTGACCTTGGCAAGGTCACATAAT
>CAYRYX010000117.1:0-2375 GCA_964428755.1 uncultured Bdellovibrionales bacterium
CACGACGCCGATGGTAAGCGCGCCGAGTTCCTTCGCCGTTTCCGCGACGATCGGAGCCGCACCGGTACCGGTGCCGCCACCGAGACCGCATGCCACGAAGACCATGTCGGCGCCCTTGAGCACCTCCTGGATCTCGTCACGATTCTCTTCCGCCGCCTGCCGTCCGATTTCCGGATTCATTCCGGCGCCGAGCCCCTTGGTGAGGTTTTTCCCGATATGGACCTTCTCGGCGGCGCGCGAATGATGGAGTGCCTGCGCATCGGTGTTGATCGCGACAAACTCCACGCCCTTGATCTTCGAATCGATCATGCGCGAAATGGCGTTGTTCCCCGATCCGCCGACCCCGACAACCTTGATCTTGGCGAATGTCTCTATGTCGGGCTTTATTTCGGCCATACGAGTGGTGCTAAAAAGATAAATCCGGTGACGCCTCGGGGAAGAATTTTTCTTTTTGAAATATCACTCTAGCACGCGGAAAAAGCGCGTGTCAAGCGGATTTTTGTGTTCGCTTGCCGAGCATCACTCCATCGGGAGAAACCGGCTGAGCCACTCCTTCGTCCGTTTTCCGGCCTGCTTCGCCCATTCCGGAACCGCCCGCTCGGCACCGCTCTGGAGAAATCCGTCCCCGGTTCCCGCCCGATCGCGTGACAGAAGCACAAGTCCGAGCGCGGTGGCGAAGTCCGGACCGTCCACCTGGTCGAGAAGCCCGCCCTGAGGCTTCGGATATCCGATATGTGACGGGAGACGGAGAACGTCCTTCGCGAGATCGACCGCTCCGGGAATGAGCGCGCCGCCGCCGGTCAGGATCGCTCCAGCCGGAAGCAGACCCTCTTTCCCGGCTTTTCTGAGTTCCTCGTTCACGAGGCGGAATATCTCATCGAGGCGTGCCTCGATGATTTCCGATACATGGTGTCGCGAAACGAATTCAGTTTCCTGCGAATCGATGGAAGCAAGATTGATCTCCTCCTTTTTCCCCACCTCACGGGGAAGCGCACTCCCATACCGGGTCTTCACCGCTTCCGCGGTCTCGACCGACGTACGGAGGCCGATGGCGATATCGTTCGTGATATGCGCTCCACCGACCGGGAGTACGGACAGATGAACGAGCTCGCCCTCCTCGAAAACGACGACCGAGGTCATACTCCCGCCGATATTCACCAGAACGACGCCGAGTTCCTTTTCCTTCGCGGAGAGCACCGCTTCCGCGGCGGCGATCGGTTCCACGGCATAAAAATCCGGGCTCATGCCCGCATGCTCGAAAATCCGCGAAATACCTTTCATCTGACCCGTGGTCGTCCCCACGACGAACGCCTCGGCCTCGAGGCGGACACCGCGCATACCGATCGGATCCTTTATGTCCTTCTGATCGTCGAGACGATAGTTTTTCGGGATGACATGCAGCACTTCCCGGTTCGCCGGAAGCATGACGCGGGCTTCCACTTCCGCCATCGCGCGTTCCACGTCCTCTTCGGTCACTTCGCCGTCCGCCCGTCCTACCGCGATGACCCCGATGGCCTTCTGGCAGAAGATCTCGGTACCGGACACGCCGATGCCGATTACGTTCGATGCGACGCCGGACATGCGCTCCGCGTGCGCCACAGCCTTCGTCACGGTCTTCGCGACCGCTTCGGCGTCCGTGACCGCCCCACGGCGCATCCCCTCGGCCGGAAGCGAAACCGCACCGAGGATACGGAGTGTCTCCTCGCCGGAAATCTCCTGTGCCATGACGGCACGGATGGAGGATGATCCGATATCTATTCCAAGATAATTTTCCGTTTTCGGCATACCGAGAAAATCCGATGGCTCCTCCGTCGGGACGAACGTACTTATGCGGATTATTATACCCTGAAATCCGACGAGGTGCAAAGATGCGCTCTTTATCCCATGGATCATTCCGCCCGACGATTCGAGAAATCCTGTCCGAAACGAAAATCCGCCCCGTAAGGCGGATCCCATCACCGTGTTCTCCTCCTCCCTACCATTTCCCGAAGAGAAGCGTCGCGATGTGCGGAAGGAAAACGGCGGCGCCGACGAGCGCGGCGAGAAGTGACGCGATGAGCACCGCGCCGGCCGCGAGGTCCTTCACCACCTTCGCATACGGATGAACACCCGGTTTCAGCATATCCATCACCCGTTCACAGGCGGTATTGAGGAGTTCCATCGGCAACACGAGCGCGATGACAAGAAAGATCGCCGCACGTTCGGCTTGCGAGAGCGGAAGCGCGAAGGACAGCCCGACCGCGAGCGCGGCAAGTGCGAGTTCGATCTGGAAATTCCGCTCCCGCAAAAAGGCGTACCGGATACCGCGAAGCGCATGCCGAAAACTGCCGAAAAGGGTTCTCATAGATTCTTTGTTTGCTTCATGATACCCGATG
>CAYRYX010000118.1:0-2344 GCA_964428755.1 uncultured Bdellovibrionales bacterium
GTACCAGGGGCGAGATTCGAACTCGCGACCCCGGGCTTATGAGTCCCGTGCTCTAACCAACTGAGCTACCCTGGCATTCCTCCCGACTCGAAAACCGGAAAACCGCACGCGAAGGGAGCTTCCGGAAGTATACCGAACCTATCCCCCTTCGTCAATAAACCCTCCGGTCTGGCGATTCCAAAGCTTCGCATAAAGCCCTCCTTTCGCGATGAGCCCGTCATGCGTCCCCTCTTCGGCGATCTTCCCGTTTTCATCGAGAACGACGATCCTGTCCATCTTCCGGATCGTGGACAGACGGTGCGCTATGATGATCGCAGTCCGTCCCTTCATAAGTTCGACGAGCGCTTCCTGTATGGCGTGCTCGCTCTCCGAATCGAGCGCGGAAGTCGCCTCGTCGAGCACGAGGATCGGCGCGTCTTTCAGTATCGCGCGTGCGATAGCGACCCGCTGGCGCTGCCCGCCAGAAAGCTTGATGCCACGCTCACCGACAAGCGTCTCATAACCCTTCTCAAGACCCTTTATGAATTCGTGCGCGTGCGCCCGTTTCGCGGCGTCCATCACATCCTCTTCCGTCGCGTCCGGTCGACCGTAGGCGATATTCTCCAAGAGCGACCGATGGAAGAGCAGCGGCTCCTGCGGAACATAGGCGATCCTCGAACGGAGGTCGTCCTGTCGGATGTTCCGGATATCCTGTCCGTCGATCTCGACCGATCCGCCCTGCGGGTCGACGAAGCGGAGCAGGAGCTTCGTAATGGTCGACTTCCCTCCTCCCGAAGGACCGACCAGACCGACTTTCTCCCCGGCGCAGACGGAAAAGGAAAACCCGTCGAATACGGTATCACCGCCATCGTAGGCGAAGGTCACATCCCGGAATCCGATCGCCCCTTTCTTCATGCGGAACGGCTCCGGATCGACCGGATCGAGAACGTCCACGGGAAATTCGAAGATCTCGATCATCTCCGATGCGTTCGCGAACGATCGGAGAATATTGGAAAGCGAGTGCGTCAGATCCCACACGATATGGGAGACGGAGAGGAGATACGTCTGCATGAGGACGACCGTCCCGGGGGTGATTTCCCCATCATGCCAGAGCCGCACCGAAAGCGTCAGCCCGAGAACCTGGATGATACCGAGAAGTCCGTTCTGCGTCGTGGAAAGCGCCATGAACGCCCACCACGCCCGATCGCGCGCGTGCTTCTGCCGATCGAGAAATTCGAGAAAGGCGGACGATTCCTTCACTCCGGCGGAGAACATCTTCACGTTCAGGATGTTCGTGATGACATCCGAGAATCTTCCCGTCACCTTCGAGTCTTCCGCGGCCTCGATCTCATTGTATTTCCGACGTTTTCCGAGGATCGGCAGGACGATAAGAACGATACATACGATTCCGATGAGAAAATACGACGCGAGCGCCGGAGAGAAGAACAGAAGGGAAGTCAGCATCCCGAAAAGCATCACGACGTTGAGCCAGACGGAAAATATCACCGTATCCTGAAGCGACGGGAACGCCTCGATGAAACGCCGGGTCTGCGACACCAGACTGCCGGAGAAACGGTCGGAAAAGAAACCGTGGGAATGCCGCTGTATCATATCGAACGTGAACGCGGCGATATCCCGTATCGCCCGGCTCTGCGAAAAGAACAGTGTCAGGTCGGCCAGGCGGAACATCGTGAAATCCATGAAACGGAGTCCGGCAAGCACCCAGAGCCACATCCAGACACCATCCTTCCCGGTAGGATCCGCGGAGGATCCGACGATGATATCGATCAGGTTCTTGTAGACGACGGGCGGGAGAACGTTCGTGAAAAGAATCCCTGATCCGTAGAAAACGAAAGAACCGAGAAAATACCACCGGTATTTCCCGACCACGCGCCAATACCAGGAGAATATCTTCCGGATCGGCACTTTTATTTTCTTCTGCTCTGAATCTTCCATATGTCCATACTATCAGAAAAATGAAAAGCCGCGTCATGCGGCCCCTTCATTCAACTTTTCTCACCCCACCGTAAGCGAAATCATTCGCTTACTCCCCTTCACGCGCTTCGCTTGTTGCGGGGGTGGGATTCCCCTTCGGTCCGGGGACTTCCTTTCAGGAAATCTCTTCTCATCCCACCAGACGCCGAATCGTCGGCGTCCTCCCCTCAACTGCATTTCACTTGTTGCGGGGGTGGGATTCCCCTTCGGGCCGGGGACTTCCTTTCAGGAAATCCCTTCTCATCCCACCGCAAGCGAAATCATTCGCTTGCTCCCCTTCACGCGCTTCGCTTGTTGCGGGGGTGGGATTCGAACCCACGACCTCCTGGTTATGAGCCAGACGAGCTGCCAGACTGCTCTACCCCGCTAT
>CAYRYX010000119.1:0-2328 GCA_964428755.1 uncultured Bdellovibrionales bacterium
AGGTCATCCACGACGTCACGTCCCGCTGAAAGAAATACGCCTGCGCCTCACCGGTATTCGCTGGAGGGTTCGAGAGCGTCACTTCGCTGTATGTACCGGTAAGCGTCGTCGCGATGCCGAGCACCGGACCCGTCATCGTCGCGGAGGTCGTCGTGCTGTCGCGGACCCAGCATTGGAGCGTCACGCTCTTGAAAGTGATACTCGACTCGGGAATATAGGCGGTAAGCGTCGTGTCCCGGCTCGTCGCGGCGGCAAGCGTTGCTACATCCGTACTCGTGGCAAACTCGATGGTTTTGGTGCGGAGAGCCATATTCTAAATGCAGATTGGAGATTTTAGATTGCAGATTTGAAGACTACAGATCAAGGATTGGTTATTCGGATTCCATTTTGCATTCTGCAATCAAAAATCTTCAATCATCAGAAGTTATCGAGTTTCGCCAAAAGATCCCACTTTGCGTCGGTCGCATTATACATGAATCCGAGATAAATCGTCTTGCCAAGAACGGTCGTGGTCGGGAGCGCGAGGTCGGTCGAGGCACGATAGGCGGCGTTCCAGCCGAGAGAACGCGCCGTGCCGTTGTCCTTGACGCGGATGATGAGCTGTTGACCATGTGTCGGCGTCCCGGTCGGTGCCCCGAAGGTCGCCCCGGCCGCAAGCGCGGTTATGACATGCACGTCGGTCGTGTCCGCGTTCGGCGTCGGGGTCGCGTTGGACGCTTCGGAAGTGACCCGCTTCGCCCATTTGGTCGCGTTCTTGTAAGCGAGACAGATCCAGTTCCCCGAACCAAGCGAAAGGAACTCCGCCGTATCGTTTGCGACGGTCAGGATGTTCTGCCCACCGGGAAGGATGAGCGAGGTGCCGTTGTGCGTGAGCGTGAGCGCGCCCTGAAATCGGACATTACGCCGTATGCCAGCCGCCACCGTGTCGAAAGCAGTGATGGTCGTCGTCCCGGTGATGCGGATGTTATTCGAAAGCGCCGCACCGATATTGGTCGTCCCGGAAGATGCGACGTCGGTCTCCGCCGCATGGTTGAGCGGAATACCGACGAGCGCGACGCGATTTTTGGATATTCTAATTGCCATTTTGGGAATTGCAGATTTTAGATTTTTGATTGCAGATTGAGAGATCAAACCTTCCCTTTTCTTGCCGTATTGCTTGAGGATACCATGATAGCTGTTATCTCACTCGCTTCATCCAGCAACGATTTGACGAGCTCTTTCTTTATCAATTTGGAATCTATGACCAATTCGAACCAGAATACACTTTCGTCGGATTCCTCGATAACAATGCCAATCTTTGAAACGAATTCCACCTTAGTACGAGCCCGACATGCCGCCCGATAATTCGCCGCTACTGAAGTTCCCGAACGAATCAACTGATTTCCTATCGTCCTTCCCGTAGTCGTTTTCGGAAGCGATTCGACCAACTTGATAACCCTTAAAGCAAATACCTTTGTTCGCGCTTTCAACTCGTCGCTATTCATAATACTGCGATATCTACAATCTGCATTCTTCAATCTAAAATCTGCAGTTCTTAGAAGCTTTCTTTGTCGATCGTCAATATTTCGCTCCCATCGTCGTCAGTGACGAGCAGTCGTCGCCCCGTCTCAGTGATCTTGAAATTCTCGAAGGTCTTCTCCGAAAGGACGGTATCGCCGCGGATCAGGTTGACGAGCGGATTGATGTATTTCCCGGCAACGAATACCGCCCCACCGAACACCGCATATTTGAGGAACGCACGCCTGCGCGAATCAACATCTTCCGTTTTGGCAGCATTCCTCTCGCGAAGTCTCATTTTCCCAACAATACGCTTGACAGAAGACTTCAGGAAAACGAAAACTTTTCCAAGGTTCAATGAAATCGGAAATTTCCGTTTTTTCGAGGTCGCCTTGAAATCACGCATCGTGTTTTGGTGTTTTTCCTTCTCTCCCCTATTTCTCGTCTTCCTTCGCCACATCCTTCAGTTCCTCCTCGACTTCCTTCTTGCCCTTCTTGAATTCCCCGGTCACACGACCGAGTGATTTCGCGAATTCGGTGATCTTTCCGCTCCCGAAGAAGAGTACCGCGACCACGAGTACGATGATGATGATTTCCGGCATTCCGAGTCCGAACATAGGGTTTAGTTAATGGTTCCTGACCCATTATAGCACACGAAAAAAGCCCCTGGAAAGAGGCTACGTGTACCACGGATATCCTTCCTTTTGTCATCGCGAGCGAAGCGCGGCGATCCAGTCTTTTTTTGGTTCTGGATTGCCACGCCCCGCCGGAGCGGGACTCGCAATGACAGGCTTAAGGTGTCGATTCGGTTTCCGGGGCAACCTCTTCGAT
>CAYRYX010000120.1:0-2215 GCA_964428755.1 uncultured Bdellovibrionales bacterium
ATCGCGCGCGGAAATTCCCCGTGCCCCGCATAGAGCGCGAGGTTGAGGTCGCCCTGTTCGGTCTTGGTCGGCAGTCCCGTCGCCGGTCCCGGGCGCATCCCGATATGGATCACGACCGGCGTCTCGATGATACCGGACAGTGACACCCCTTCCTGCATGAGGTCGAACCCGCCGCCGGAGGTCGTCACCATCGCACGCGCGCCGGCATAGGACGCCCCGAGCGCCATATTGATCGCCGAAATCTCGTCCTCCGCCTGATCGACGACGACGCCGAATTCCGCACCCTTCTGCGCAAGAAACGTCAACACGCCGGTTCCGGGCGACATCGGGTACGAGGAAATGAAATCACACCCGCCCGCAAGCGCTCCGAGTCCGAGCGACGTATTTCCGTCAAGAAGGAGTTCCTTCGAATATTTCTTGTCGCGTGGAAGACCGATTTCAATATCCTCCTGATAGGCGACGTTTTTCCCGAACTGAAACCCTTTCTGCCCGGCTTCGATATTCTTCGCGACCATCTCCTCGCCCTTTCGCGCGAAAAACTCCCGGAGATACGCATGGAAAATAGTTTCTTCCGCCCCCAGGATGCCGAGAATCACGCCGACCGCGACCGTGTTCGCATAAATCGGATTACCGACCTCGTTGGCGAATTTCGTCATCGGCGTATCGACGAAATGTGCGAGTGACCCGGATTCTTTCACACGTTCCTTCTCACCGAAGACGATCGTATCGCCGCTTATCCTGCTTTGGAGATGAGGCACCACCGCGCCGTCCATCGCAAAGAGAAAATCGATCCGCCGCACGTACGCGCGGTGCTTCTTCGACGAAAGCCGTATTTCGGTCGAGTTGGATCCGCCGCGGACGCGCGACATATATTCCTTGCACGCCGAAACCTGATACCCCTCGCGTTTCAGCACCTGGACCAGTATCGCCTCGACGGTCTGCACGCCCTGCCCCGCCGCGCCGCCGAGTACGATGGAAAGATCGCTATAGAAATGCTTCATATGGAACCGTTTGTGTGTATGTTCTTCTCAAGTATAGCACAGCGGGAAATCCAAAGCTCAAATTTCAAATATCAAATCAATGACTCAAGCCAAAAAACCAAAAAGACGCGCTTCGGTCATTTGAAGTCAGGATTTGATTTGGCATTTGTCATTTGGATTTTGTCATTCACTCGCATCGAGTGATTTCTCCACTTCCTTGAACTCATTCTCGATCTCCTTGAGCCGATCGCGCGACGATTTCACGAGGAGCGCGCCCTCCTTGAACTTCTCGAGTCCCTTCTCGACATCGACTTCCTCCTGTCCCTCAAACCATTCCACGATGGATTCCAATTTCTTGATCGACTCCGACAACGATTGTTTCTTCTCGGTCATACTTTCTTGTTCTTAATTCGTGATTCCTTATGAAATATTCCTCACTTCCGCATCAATCCCCCCTTCGGCGAACCGTATGTCTATCATATCACCGATTTTCGCATCTTTCGACGAACGGAGGACTTTCCCGTTTCCGAGCCGGACAAGGCTATACCCGAGGGCGAGCGCGCGGTTCGGATCGAACTGTTTGAGGAGTGCTTCGACACCGGACAACCGGTCGCCGACCATCGACAACAATGAAAGTTCTCCCTTTTTCAAGCCATTCCCGAATGCGACCGACTTTTCATGCATGCTCCGGATGCCGAATTGAAGCGTCTCCCGCTTGGACAGGAACCGCTCCACGATCGTCCGGATGCGCTCCTTCATATCCTGAAAATAACCGAGAAGCGTCGTATCCATGCCAGCCAGCCGTTCACGGATACCGGACAAGAGGTCGGTGGTACGCATACGAAGCGCATGTTCCGCGTGCGAAACCTGCTCCACCCCCTCCTCCCACGACTGTCGGACGAGCCGCGAGGCCGCCGTCGGCGTCGACACGCCCGCATCGGCGACGAGCGTCGCAAGCGTGATGTCTTTCTCGTGTCCGATGCCGGCGATGACCGGGACCGGGAACGAGGCGACTTCGCGGACGAGCGTTTCGTTGTTGAATGCCTGGAGACTCTCAAGCGACCCGCCGCCGCGGATGACGGCCAGGACATCGTACCGGTCCGCATGCTTGCGGAAATATCGCAACCCGGAAAGCAGTTCCGGTACCGCGCGCGCCCCTTCGACGCTCGAAGCGAAGAGGTCGATCCGGTACCCATGCCGACCGACGTTCATCATGAAGTCCCCGATCGCCGCCC
>CAYRYX010000121.1:0-2201 GCA_964428755.1 uncultured Bdellovibrionales bacterium
TCCGGATATCGTTTCCGCGGGAGCGTGTCTTGATAGGATCCGCGACATCGACCCGAACACGCCGGCAAATCTCTTGCCGGACGCGATGATTCTGGGGCTCCGGGCGCGTGAGGCGGCGCGACTCCCGATACCGGACATGAAAGCGGTTGCGGAAGCTGCGATTAACGACCCGGCACTCCTCATCGACTATGCACTCGCACTTCCGGAAAGCGACCGGAATGATTTCCTCAATTTTCTTCCGGAGGAGAAACGACAAGCGGTGTCCGTCGCGCTCGACGCGTCGGTTGCGCGCGTGCTTCACCAATCGATCGTCGAGAAGGGGAGCGACGAAGAGGGACAGCGATCCCGCGTCCGGCTTCGCCTCTATAATGAACTCCGCGAAACGCTTATTCGCGGCGGGAAAGACGAAAAAGCGATCGTGAAGATCCTTGCGGAGTCCACCTCGTCGCTTGGTGAGGACACGCGGCAGCTCCTCCTCGAGATTCTCCGTGACGAATACGAAGCCGGGAAGGATGACGCGGAAGAAGAGAAAGCCGATCATGCACCGCGCGTAATGAAGGTATTCCTCGACCATTTCGACGACTTCCGGGGGAACGATATCGCGCTCCAGGTCGCTGGAAGCGCGGAGACGGACCGACACCTTTCGATTTACATCCTCGGGAAGCTTATTAAAAACGGGTACCTTTCAGAGGAGGTGAAGCAGTGGTGGAGCGAGGAAAAAGCGGTGAAGGGGAAGGGAATCGATACGGAAAAGGCGCGACTCGAAGTCATCAAGCGGACGATATCCGATCTCGGTGTCGTGCCGAGTCGGGAGATCCTTTCATTCCTTGCCGATGATCGGCAGTGGGAAGGGGTGACGCTCGAGGAACGCATCGCGAAAATCCGCTCGAGCCAAGAGGAATTTTCAGGTATAACGGACAATCATGAGCTCGCGCGGACGCTTGGGCGAGACGAACGGAAGGCGATGGTCTACTATCTCCTCCACGGAGGGGATGACCGGTTCAATCTCATCAACAGCTACGGATTTGGAAAATTCAAGGAGATGGTCGGACTTATAAACGACCTGACGATCCACGAGGAGCCGATGCGGGCTTTTGAAAAAACGCTTCTCTCCGGTGGGATATCGGAAGAAGCCGCAAAGATGATTTCGGATCGTCTCCGCATGGGGCATCATCCGATCGGTGGCGCGCAGAGGCGCGTCGACGTGAGCTTCGACGTGAGCGAGAACGCGCTTGTGAAGAATGCCAATCTTGAGATCGGTCGCGTGCTCGGACGGGAGCAGCTCGGCGTCGTCATGCTCTTTCCGATGTATCGGGAATTTCTGGAGAGCGAAGCGGACGGGACGGGCGCGGAGGCGCTTGAGCGCATGAAGGAGTCGGATACGCTCGCCGATCGGCTTGCGCTTATCGGACGGATCGAGGAGTCCCATCCGGAATTCCGGGAACGGGCAATTGGCGCGCTTGCCGAAAACTGGCGCGCGTTCGGCGAAAAAATGATTCTCGAGTTCCCATTGGAACAGGTGTTCGGTGAGCGGAGCGTGCCGGTGTGTGGAGAAGAACTGCTTCCGCGGCTTGATACGAAACGCGTCGACCTCAAGCGGATGAAGAAGGATCTCCTGGTGATTCTGCGGGGCGGGGACAAGAAGCTCGCTTCGCTTCAGCGGGATATCCAGAAAAAACGGAAAGCGCGCGTGCATCTGGTCTCGGGGCTCGACCGGCAGGAGAACGGTCCGGAACGCGAAGCACTTCAGGAAAAGGTGCGTGGTGTCGAAGCGGAGCTTCGCGCCCTCGAAGGCGAGAAAGCATTGCTTGGCGACCGGAAATCGATCGACCGGTTCGCACACATGAGCGAAGAGGAGCGGAAGGCGGAAGTCGAACGGATCGGGAGCGAGATCCTTGCGCTCACCGAGAAGTCACCGAGTGCGATCTTTACCTATATCACGATGCAGGTTTTGGGCGAAGACCGGCTCCGCGAGAGCGATATCGCGCTCGTGCAGGAAATCGAGAGCCATCTCCAGGGACCGTTTCAGGCGATCGCCGACGCCGCGGCGTATCGGAAACCGCTTGCGGACAAGGCTGAAAAGAAACGCATGCGGGTAAGGCTTGAATATCTCGACAAGACGGAACGGTTCATGAACATGGTGCGATTCGCGGACAGCAAGATCTGCTGTTTCTCGAGCAGTAACTACGAGCAGACGATCC
>CAYRYX010000122.1:0-2186 GCA_964428755.1 uncultured Bdellovibrionales bacterium
GTGCCGTGCACTTCGTCCGCACTGACCATGGATGTCTCATCCATATGTTTGTCTTACTTATTAGCGTATAAAGGAAAACGGGCACCCATTCCGGGCCACCCGTTTTACTTCAACACATACAGTATACACCAAAAAACCGTCCGAGTCAAATCTATATTGACAACGTTTCACCGTCCGCTATACTATAACCATAACCCACGGTTATGGTTATTACCATATCATGAAACGACTATGAATCACGGACATCACGCGAATCGGGAGAAAGTACTTCTTAACTATCGGAAAGCGAAAGGGCTGCTGGAAAAAATCATCTCGATGACGGAGGAGGAGGCGTACTGCGTCGATCTTATGAAACAGAACTTAGCTGCGGTCGGGCTCTTGCGCTCGGCGCATCAGATGCTTTTGGAAGATCATCTCAATTCGTGTTTCCGCGGCGCGATGGAGACAGGGAACGAGAAGAAAAAGCAGGAGATGGTGGACGAAATCCTCACGGTGACGCGACTCAGTAACAAATAACGCGAACCGTATGAATGAAGCGATGAAACATCGGGTTATTCCCATCAAAGGGATGCACTGTGCTTCGTGCGAGCTTCTGATCGAGGAGGAACTGAAAGCACTCTCCGGTGTGGAAAAGGTAAAGGTGAGTCACACTCATGGTCGGGCGACCATATTTTATCGTGACGTATCACCGAGCGAGGATTCGATAGCGGAAGCGATCCGGAAAGCGGGATACGAAACAGGCGAGAAGGGCGAGAAGGGCGGGACGGCGTGGTTTTCGCGGGACGCTCGTTCGTATCTCGAAACGCTTGCTGCCATTTTCGTGGTCGCAGCCCTCTATTTCATAGGGAAAAGCCAGGGAATATTCTCGATATCGCTCGGTGTGGCGGATCGGCTCGGAAGCCTCCCGTTCGTTTTCGTCGTCGGGCTGACAGCTGGGATTTCCACTTGCATGGCGATCGTCGGCGGACTCGTGCTCGCGATTTCCGCGCGGTTTTCCGAGAAGCATCCGGAAGCGGATGCGAGAAGCAAGTTTCTCCCGCACGTATATTTCAATGTGGGTCGTATAGTTGGATTTGCGCTTCTCGGTGGTTTGCTCGGTCTTCTCGGATCGACGATTCAGCCGTCTGCGTTTTCGGTCGGCGCGCTCACTGCGCTCGTCGCCGTCGTGATGGTGCTGCTCGGTTTGCAGCTCCTCGAGCTCTTCCCGAGGCTCTCCGCGTGGAAGGTGACGCTCCCGAAAGGCATAGCGAAACTTCTCGGCATACAGACGCATTCGAAAAAAGAATACAGTCATGGTCGGGCGGCTTTTCTCGGAGCGATCACCTTCTTTCTTCCGTGCGGATTTACGCAGGCGGTCCAACTTTTTGTGGTGGCACAGGGGGATATGGTTCTCGGTGCGCTTACGATGGGGGTATTCGCGCTTGGCACGGCGCCGGGACTCCTCGGAATCGGCGGGCTCTCGTCGGTCGCAAGGGGTGTGTTCGGTCGATATTTCTTCAAGACGGCCGGTGTCGCGGTGGTATTACTTGGTCTGTTTAATTTTCAGAACGGCGTAAGCCTGCTGAATCTGGGCGCGTCACAAGCGACCGATCCGGAGAAGTCAGGGGTCGTGAGCGAGCAAGCTCTGCCGCAAAAAAACGAGCCACAGGTGATTCGTATGGATCAGTTGGCCGACGGATATGTTCCGAATGAATTCACTGTACGGAAGGGACAGTCAGTACGATGGATAATCGATTCGAAAGAATCGTATTCCTGTGCGGTGTCGCTCGTCGCGCCGAAGATCGGCGTGAAGAAGATATTGAAACCGGGGGAAAACGTCATCGAGTTCACGCCGAAGACAGTCGGTGCGATCCCGTTTTCCTGTTCGATGGGGATGTATCGGGGAATCATTCATGTGACCGAATGATGTTTTCGAATTCCAAAGCCCAAATTCCAAATGACAAATCAAATCCTAAACCAAAATGTCGAAATGAGTACTTCGGGCATTCGAGCTTCATTTAGCATTTGATATTTGGATTTTGACATTAAGATCATACGAAGATGGAAACACTGAACAAAAATATCAAGCCCCGGTCGGAGATAACGCAGCATACCTATTCCGTGAAGGGTATGCACTGCGCGTCGTGTGCGGGCATCATCGAAAAGACTTTCCGGAAAACGGAGGGTGTGGTTTCGGCGGAGGTGAA
>CAYRYX010000123.1:0-2168 GCA_964428755.1 uncultured Bdellovibrionales bacterium
TCCGGAGAAACCGTGCGGCGAAGCGGCTTCCGGCGATCCTCCGGATGGCGGAGCGTCTTTCGGATGAGCGGGATGGGACGGTTTCGCTTTCGGTTGAGACGGCGACCGAGACGGATGAACCGACGCGAAACGCGATCGAATCCGCCGTGGCGGGATTTTTCCCGGGGAAGCGGCCGGTATTCCGATATGGGACGGACCGGAGTCTCGTGGGCGGCGCGCGTATTTCCTCCGACGACGAAATGATCGACGCGACGGTCCGCAGACGATTGACCGAGCTTGAAAAGACACTTCGTTAGGTTTTAGTTTCCCATTTTCAGTTTTCAAACGATGAATGAATTTCTTGATTCGGAATCTCGGAATTGAATCATTGAAAATTGTTTGGAAATTAGAAATTAGAAATTAGAAATTTTCTCAAACGTATGGCAAACACACTCATCGAGGAGTTGAAGCGGCAGATCGAATCCTTCGACCATGAGACGAAGAAGGAGAAGATCGGCCGGGTGATGGAAACGGGCGACGGTGTCGCGCGCCTCTCCGGTCTTTCGGATGCCGCATCGTCGGAGATCGTCGAATTCGAAAGCGGTGCGATCGGTGTCGCGCAGAACCTCGAGGAATCCGAGGTCGGTGTGATGATCCTTTCCGGTGCGGAAGGAGTGAAAGAGGGTGAGACGGCGAAGGGGACGGGACGGCTGCTCTCCATTTCGATATCGGAAGGTATCATCGGCCGAGTCGTCGATCCGCTCGGGGTACCGCTTGATGGACGCGGTGAGATCGCAGGCGAGAAGAAACTCATGCCGATAGAGAAAGTCGCTCCCGGAGTCATCGCGCGCGAGTCGGTCAAGAAACCGCTTCAGACCGGTATCAAGGCGATCGATGCGCTCATCCCGATCGGCCGGGGGCAGCGCGAGCTCATCATCGGTGATCGGCAGACCGGCAAGACCGCGGTCGCGATCGACACGATCGTGAACCAGAAGGGACAGGATGTGATCTGCATCTACGTCGCCATCGGACAGAAGGAATCCAAGGTCGCGCGCATCATGGGCGAATTGTCGAAGCGCGGCGCGATGGACTACACGGTCGTCGTGGTCGCCGGCGCGTCGAAGCCGGCCGCACTCTCGTTCCTTGCGCCGTATGCGGGAGCGGCGATCGGGGAATATTTCATGGAACAAGGGAAGGATGTGCTCGTGATTTATGATGATCTTTCGAAGCATGCCTGGGCGTATCGGCAGATCGCGCTCATCCTGCGCCGTCCGCCGGGACGGGAGGCGTATCCGGGCGACGTGTTCTACCTCCATTCGCGGCTCCTTGAGCGGAGCGCCAAACTTTCCGCGGAGGAAGGCGGCGGATCGCTCACCGCGCTTCCGATCATCGAGACGCAGGCGGGCGACGTGTCGGCATACATCCCGACGAACGTCATCTCGATCACCGACGGCCAGATTTATCTCGAAAGCGATCTTTTCTACAAAGGCATCCGCCCGGCGCTCAACGTGGGACTCTCGGTCTCGCGCGTGGGATCGGCGGCGCAGATCAAGGCGATGAAGCAGGTTGCAGGAACATTGCGGCTTGACTTGGCGCAGTTTCGCGAGATGGAAGCCTTCGCGCAGTTCGGTTCCGACCTCGACGAGGGGACGCGGAAGCTCATCGACCGCGGGCGTCGCGCAGTGGAACTCCTGAAACAGCCGCAGTACGCCCCGCTCAAAGTCGAGGAGGAAGTCGCGGTGCTCTATGCGCTTTCGCGCGGACACCTCGATACCGTTCCGGCGGAAAAGATCCGCGAGTGGGAGACGGGAATCCTTTCCTATCTCCGGACCGAAGGCGAGGATGCGCTTGTCGGCATCCGTGAGAAGAAAGACTTGACCGAGGAAGTGGAAAGGGTCTTGAAGGAGCGGATAGAGGAATTCAATAAAAGATTTTCTGTCTAAAATAATCAATGACCAAAATCCAAGAAACAAGGAAGTCCCAATGACCAATCTTCGAATCATCAAAAGTCCTCGTTTCGAAAATTGGAATTTGATGACTGGTTATTCTTTGGTGATTGGAGCTTGGTGATTGGTGATTGTGAAATAGTATGGCCAGCACTCGCGACGTACAACGGCGGATAAAGGGCGTGAAATCGACCGGGAAAATCACCCGGGCGATGGAGATGATTTCGGCCGTGAAGATGCGCA
>CAYRYX010000124.1:0-2138 GCA_964428755.1 uncultured Bdellovibrionales bacterium
TCGCGTTCGCGACGAGCACGAACCCGACGAGGAGGAGGTTGAGCCGCATGACGAAGATGCTGAACTCCCGGATACCGCGTTCGAATTCCGTCTCGCCGTCCTCTTTCGAGGCTCCTTCGGCTACTTTCCCGTACTCGGTATCCTTCCCGGTCTTTTCGATACGGACGGTCGCGAAACCGGTGACGACGCTCGTGCCCATGAAAACGAGGTCGTCCCGTTCCGATGATCTTCTGCCGGTGGCGTTTCCTTTTTCCGTGCGTTTTTCCGACGGGAACGATTCACCGGTGAGCGCGGACTGATTGACGAAGAAATCGTTCGCTTCAAGGACGACTCCGTCGGCGGGGATGAGTCGTCCGGCGGAGAGCCGGACGATATCGCCCGGAACGATATATCGTGCCTGGATTTCGACTTCCTTCCCGTCGCGGATGACGGTGGCCGTGGTCTGCACTCGTTCGGCGAGTTTCTCGACGGCACGCGACGACCGGTAGGTATTGAGGAAATCGACGATGGCACCGATCAGGACCATGGCGAAGATGATGATCGCGTTCAGATGTTCCCCGAGGAAGAACGAGACGAGTGAGACGAGGAGGAGGATGATGAGCAAGGGACTGTCGAATTTCTTCAGGAAGACGATGGCCGGATGCGCTCTTTTGTGCGCCCGGAGCGAATTTTCTCCATGAGTCTCGAGAAGTTTCGTCGCCTCTTCGGATGTGAGTCCTTGGAGAGTCGTCTTTTTTTCCGTTCCGTCCATATTCGTATGTCTCAGGTGATGGTTTTCCCTATTGTACCACCGAGCGTCCTGTTCTTGCCAAAAGAAGGGAAACCGGTCTATGGTGTCGGTATCGGTTCCTTAAAAAGGAGATTTATCATGAAAGAAGTCCTTTCCTTGAGAAAACGACCTCTTCCGGATTTCTCTCGCGCGAGGGAGCTTCGGAGGGGATCGCGGCAGCATCCGATCGACCTTGGTCACCCGCTTTCCGCGGAAAGACTCGTCGATATCGTCGACGGTTTCGGTATCGCGGGCGAGAATTACTATCACAAAACGGAGGGGAATCCTCCTTATAACGAGCGCATCCGTGGCTCTATCGGAGCGCTTCTCCTTCGGAAGTCGGTCGCGAAACGACTTTTTGTCGTGAATGAGCGGCTCCGGAAATCCGGCATCGAACTGTTCGTATACGACGCCTATCGGCCGGTCGAGATGCAGGATACCTGCTATCTCGAGTGGATGCCGAACGATGTCCGCACGAGGCACCCGGAATGGGATGATGATCGCGTATCCGAAGAAGTCCGGAAATTCTGGGGTCGCGGGTCGGACGAGAGCGGCAGGGTGGATCCGTTCTCACCGCCGTTTCATTCGACCGGAGGCGCCGCGGATCTCATGATACGCGATCGTCGGAGCGGTCTCCTGCTCCCTCTAGGTGCCGGCTTCGATGATTTTTCGGAAACGGAGCGGGCTTTCACCGATCACTACGAGAATCAGCGGTCTTCGGGAAAGATCCTGACGCTCGATGAGGAGTTCGCGCTCGGGAACCGCCGCATGCTCTACTGGGTCTTTTCCGAAGAAGGATTCGTGAACAACCCGAACGAGATGTGGCACTTCGGTCTCTATGATCAGCTTTGGGCGGCGCTCCGTGAAGAAGAAGTCGCGTTCTATTCCATCGCCTTTGCTCCTTTTGTGGGCTGAAAAACCCGATTCCGCCATAGCGGGATCGGGCTTCTTTTTTATCCATGATTTCCCGAAAGTTATTATTTCGCGAGTATTTTTCCGGTCATCTCCTTCGGGATCGGGAGATGCATGAGCGAGAGCGTGGTCGGAGCGATATCGGCGAGTGTGCCGTTTTCAAGTATGCATGAGGCGGTCACTATGAGCGGGACGAGGTTGGTTGTGTGAGCGGTATGTGTGTCGCCGGTTGCCATGTCGATATTCTGTTCCGCATTTCCGTGATCGGCGGTGATGATGGCGATACCGCCGAGAGAGAGCGTCTTTTCGATGACCCGACCGAGCTCCCGATCGACGGTCTCGACGGCCATGACGATCGCCGGGACGTTTCCGGTGTGTCCGACCATGTCGGCGTTCGCGAAGTTGATGAAGAAGAAATCCGTTCCCTTATCCAGATATTCGATCGCCTTGTCGGCGA
>CAYRYX010000125.1:0-2103 GCA_964428755.1 uncultured Bdellovibrionales bacterium
CGATGCGTCGCCATACGTCGAGGCGACCGCTTCCTGCATCGAAAACATCTTCCGCCCGTGACGATACCCGAGCAGATGGAAAACCCCATGCGAGAAGATGAACGCCATCTCCGTCTCAAAGGATACGCCGTCCTCTTCCGCCGCCAGACGGATATACGACGGGTCAAGCACGAGGTCTCCGATCTCGACGCGCCCACCCTTGGCGACGATATCGGTTCTCTTCGGAAACCCCGGGAAAGAAAGGATATCGGTCGGTCGATCCTTCTTCCGGTACGTCCGGTTCAACGCCTGTATCTCGTCTTCGGAAACCAGCGCCACGCCGATACCGACCGTTGCGTCCGTATCCGACAGAAAAGAAAGACGGAGCGCCGCCGCCGCCACGTCCATGAAGAACCGTTTCGGTAGACTGCACTCCGCCTTTCCTGATATCGAAAGTTCGACCCGCATACGGAATCAGGCCAATGCTTCCTCGACGAGCGCCTTCACCGTATTCCCATCGGCGCGCCCCGCGACCCTCTTCGACGTCGCTCCCATAAGCTTGCCGAAGTCCGCCTTCGAAGAAGCTCCCGTCTCCTGTTTCGCCTCCGCGATGAGCGCGCGGATCTCCGCCTCCGGCATCGCCGCAGGAAGATATCCTGCGATGAGCGCGAGTTCCGCCTCCTCCTGGGAAGCGAGGTCCTCGCGACCCCCGGTACGATAGCTTTCGGCGCTTTCGCGTCGCTGCTTCGCGAGTTTCCGGAGCACGGCGACGACTTCCTCATCGGAAAGCTCCGTAACCGGCTTGCGCTTTTCGATCGCCTCGTTCTTGAGCGCGCTCTCAAGAAGACGGATGGTATCCCGCCTCGCCGCATCACCCTGCTTCATGGCGTCCTTCAGGTCGCCATGTATGGTTTCGTAGAGAGCCATAGGGAATTTTCTTACCGGAGCTTCTTCTTGATGTCCTTGAGCGATTCGTCGTCGAACTTCCCGAACTTCTTGAGCCGGGTGATTTCCTTACGGATCTTGGTCTTGTAGAGCGCCTCGTCACGACGTTTGCCCTTGCTTTGCTCTTCCTGACGGAAGCGACGCTTACGCGCCTTTTTGAGCACGCCGCTCTGTTGGACACGCCGCGAAAAACGGCGGATCATGCCCTCAGCCGTCTCTTTTTCCTTTCGTTTCACCTGTATCATGATACCAACCTCCTTTCCTAGAATCCTTATAGGGGATGTATATTCTCCGAAAGCCTCGCGCCTCCGATCAGGTGGAGGTGGATGTGCGGGATTTCCTGTCCGCCATGCTCCCCGACCCGAAACAGGAGTTTATACCCTTTCTCCGAAATATTCAAGTCCGAGGCGATATCGCGCGCGGCAAGGAACATATTCCCCACGAGCAGCGCATCATCGTCTTGCAGGTCATTGATCGTCTCGATCCGCTTCTTCGGGATGATGAGGACGTGCACCGGAGCGAGCGGATGGATGTCCCGAAACGCGAGAATGTCCTCTGTCTCTAATACGATATCCGCCGGGATTTCCTTTCGGATGATCTTGTCGAAAATCGTTTCCATATGGAGATCCGCTAATCTTCCTGTATCTTCGGGATGGGTGGGTGCGAAAGCGCCGCGTTGGATTTCAGGATCTTCTTCACGGCGTCGGTCAGCTTCTCCTGCGTCACCGTCTCCTGGGTTCCGGACACCATGTCCTTCACGATCGCGGTACCGTCGAGCGCCTCCTTCTGTCCGAGGATGAGCGTCACCTCGACTCCGAGACGGTTCGCCACACGGAGCTGCGCCTTGAGACTCCCGCGTCCGAAACTTTCCGCCACCAGAATACCATGTTTCTCGAGCTCGGAGAACAGCCGGAGACTCTTCTTCTTCGCCAGGTCGCCGAGCTGTGCGAGGAAAACCCGCGGCTTCGGCATCTCATACGGCTTGACCTGCATCCGCTTCATCTCGAGCACGATCCGGTCAAGACCGAGACCGAACCCGATCGCCGGCGTCGGCTCGCCGCCGAGCTCCTGAATGAGGTTATCGTACCGGCCGCCACCGCCCAGGGCATACTTCTTCCCCTCCCGGTCGGACGACCAGATCTCGAAGACGGTTCTCGTATAGTAATCGAGGCCGCGGAC
>CAYRYX010000126.1:0-2089 GCA_964428755.1 uncultured Bdellovibrionales bacterium
GATCGTCGTCGGCATATGTATGTCATCGGGAAGACCGGCATGGGAAAGACGAACATGCTCGAGAATCTCGTAATTCAGGATATCCAGCATGGACACGGCGTCGCCTTTATCGATCCGCACGGAGACACCGCGGAAAAGCTGATCCGCGCTATCCCGCCGTCGCGCGTCAATGACGTTATCTATTTCAACCCATCGGATCAGGACTTCCCGGTCGCGTTCAATGTTATGGAACACGTGTCGGCGGAGTATCGGCACTTGGTCGCATCCGGTTTGGTCGGTGTTTTCAAGAAGATTTGGGCGGACTCATGGGGACCGCGTCTCGAGTATATTTTGCGCAACGCGATTCTCGCGCTCTTGGAATATCCGGGGAGCACGCTTCTTGGCGTGATGCGCATTTTGGTTGACAAGGAATACCGCAAGCGCGTCGTCGACAAGGTGACGGATCCGGTCGTGAAGTCGTTTTGGGTTGATGAATATACCAAATGGAATGATCGCGTTTTGCAGGAGGTGATCGCGCCGATTCAGAACAAGGTTGGGCAGTTTCTCTCGAGCTCGCTCATCCGCAATATTGTCGGGCAAACCGTGTCATCATTCGATGTTCGCGACATCATGGACAATCGGAAGATTCTCATTATGAATCTCTCGAAGGGACGAATCGGGGAAGACAATAGCGCGCTTATCGGCGCAATGATGATCACTAAAATCCAGCTCGCCGCGATGGGACGCGTGGATATTCCGGAGGACGAGCGTCGCGATTTCTATCTCTATGTTGATGAATTTCAAAACTTCGCAACGGAATCGTTTGGAAATATTCTTTCCGAAGCGCGGAAATATCGGCTCAATCTGATATTGGCGAATCAGTATATTTTGCAGATCGAAGAATCGGTGCGAGATGCCATATTTGGCAATACGGGGACGATTATCAGTTTTCGCGTCGGCGCGACTGATGCGGAATTTCTCGAGAAAGAATTTTCGCCGATATTTTTGGCGACGGATATCGTGAACCTGGAGAAGTATCACATCTATCTGAAACTCATGATTGACGGTATCTCGGGCGATGCTTTTAGCGCGACGACACTTCCCCCGATTGATCTGCCGGAGAGCGATGAGAATGCCGAGAAGGTTATTCGCATTTCTCGGGAGCGGTATGCGGCGAAGAAACAGGATGTCGAAGACAAAATTCGCCGGTGGACCGGCATCTTGACCGAAGAAGAGCGGCAGAGTTTTGAAGAGCGAATGCGAATGCGCGCCGAGTCGACGCTTGCTAGAAAATCTTCCGGTGAAACTGAAACTTCTTCGCCTCTGTCGCCCGCTTTTCCTGCGAGTGGGAACGTTTCGCCAGGACGATATCGGGAAAATCAACCTTCGCCCGAGAGATTGCCTCATCGAGACTTCTCTTCGAAGGTATCTCCATCATCGCCGGCAAAAAATACTTTCGTTCCGAACGAACTTATCATTTCTTCGGCGGCGTTGTCGGCAACGAATGAGGCGAACAATTTCTCGCGTTCAACGGATCGCATGTCGCAAGAGCCGGTGAGTCGTTCGGGAGACGGAACATTGTCTTTGAACACTCGTCCGATGTATAAGTCCGTGTGTGCGGTGTGCGGCGTCGAGATCGATGTTCCATTCAAACCTGACGGAAAGCGCCCGACATTCTGCCGTGAACATTTCAAGAGTTTTCAGAAGACGGTCGCTCGGACACGAGGGGGTTCGGAAATGCCCCTCTCCGGTTCGTTGCCCGAGAGGTACGCAGAGACCGCCCGTGATACTCACAATGGGACAAGAGGCGATGAACACATGAATCCTCGTGACGATCGGGCGTCATCAAGAGTGCCTCGAGAACAAAATACGTTTGCGCCCAAGACCTATGTTCCGAAAGAAGCACCGCTTTCTTTGGGGCAAATGCAGCATATTGCGCCAAAGCCGTTTCGGCGCAGCAAGGAAACGATAGACCTGGGTGAAGTGCGGAAGATTCTTTCGTCCGAGCGTACGCCGGGAGTCGCTCCTTCGGCTGTTGAGTAGGACTCATCTCTCCTGCGCGCATCGTCTGCGGAGATGCTGACGCCGTGGGAGTGCTCCTTCTGAGGGT
>CAYRYX010000127.1:0-2083 GCA_964428755.1 uncultured Bdellovibrionales bacterium
GAAATGGCATCGCGTGTTCTTGGCGGCGAACGCCGGATTCATCCCGTACGCCTTTTCCGCCGCCGCTACGGGGCAGAGACTCGTGCACCAGCCGCTCTTCACCGGAAAGAGCGCGCCGAAGACCGCTGCCGCACCGAAAACGGCGAGGAGGAGCCAGAACGATGCCATGCTGTCGGTATTGAAGGAGACGAGCCGATACGGGATGATCGTCCAGAACAAAATCGCGCTTATGACGAGTCCCCGCGAACGGAGGAAGCAGTAGACCGCGCCACGCACGCCCGTCCGTACGTTTGCCGCCAGTCCGAGCTTCTCGAGACGCCGTTTCCCGAACAGGTTGTGATACCAGAGGCTCGTCGTGGCGAGCGGGCAGACGTTGCGCCAGAAGAGCGGAGCCAGATACATGGTGAGTACCGCGACCGGCATGAGCACCATCCAGAAGATTTCCCGCACGGAAAAATTCCCGAGAAACGGGATATGCATATCCGTCCACAAACCGAAAAACACGAAGACGATGACGAACACCATCGCACTCCGAAGCGAAAACCAGAGCAATTGATCCGGCTCCTCGACATCGACGCGTATATCTATCGGAGAAACATCACACCGCATGATGGCATTGTGAAAAACTCTATCCGGGCTATACTAACTATGATATCAGTATACTACATGAAACGACTATGAAACTCGAATTTCCGAAAGGTTTCCTCTGGGGCGCAGGAACATCGTCACATCAGGTGGAGGGAAACACCGACAACGATTGGGACGAATGGGAGATTCGAACTGCCGATGATCGTGCACGAAATTCGCAAGCACGTTTTTGGTGGAATCCGAACTGGAAAAAATTCGAGGCGGAAGCGACCGACCCCGCGAACTATGTTTCCGGGACCGCGTGCGATTCGTGGAACCGCTTCGAGGAAGACTTCGATATCCTCGACGAGCTTCACCTCAAGACATACCGCTTCTCGATCGAGTGGTCCCGCATAGAACCGGAGGAAGGAGTCTTCAACGAAGAGGCGATCGACCGATATCGGAAGATGATTGCATCGCTCAAGAAACGCGGTATCGAACCCTTCGTCACGCTCTGGCATTGGACGCTTCCTCTTTGGCTTGCGAAACGTGGCGGGACGACCGCGAAGGATTTTCCCGAACGGTTCCGGCTCTACACCGGAAAGCTCGCCTCTTCCTTCGGGGCGGACACGCGTTTTTGGGTCACGCTCAATGAACCGGAAGTGGTTTCCTCCCATGCATACCTCAAGGGTGCCTGGCCGCCGCAGGAAAAATGCCCGCGTCTATTCCTCCGCTCCATACACAACCTCATCCGCGCGCACAAACTCGCATACGACGCGATCAGAGAGAAATATCCGGAGGCGCAGATCGGCATCGCCAAACATCAGGTCGCTTTCGAGATGGCACGGCCGACCATCATCAACCGCACACTGAAAACGGCAGCTGATTGGGGATGGAATTTCTACTTCCTGAACCGCATCAAGAACCATCAGGATTTCATCGGACTCAACCATTACAACCGCAATGTCATCGACAACGGTTTCGCGAAAAATCCGAACGAGCAACAGACCGACTTCGGCTGGGAATTCTTTCCGAACTCCATCCACCAGGCACTCATGGAGCTGAAGCGCTACGACAAACCCATCTACGTCACCGAAAACGGCATCGCCGACACATCCGACACACTTCGACAGGAATTCATTCCGAAAGCGCTCGCCGCGGTCCACCGGGCGATCTCGGAAGGTGCGGATGTCCGAGGATACTTCTACTGGTCACTCCTCGACAACTTCGAGTGGGATAAGGGTTATTGGCTCCGCTTCGGCCTCGTCCTGGTCGACCGCGCGACGCAAACCCGTACCATCCGCCCGAGTGCCCGGGTTTATGCAAAAATCGCGGAAACAAACACGCTTGAGATTCCGTAGAGCAGATTCTTGCCAAAATGTCACTTCCCTGCTTAAATAGCTCTTAGTTTTGGTATTTGAAATTTGAGCTTTGGTATTTTTTGGCCCGTTCGTCTATCGGTTAGGACGCCAGGTTTTCATCCTGGTAAGAGGGGTTCGACTCCCCTACGGGCTAC
>CAYRYX010000128.1:0-1931 GCA_964428755.1 uncultured Bdellovibrionales bacterium
CCATCTGGATCGCCGGCGTCGCGACGCTCTCCTTCTTCGGATTGCGCTATTTCGGGTATGATATAAACTGGAACTACTGGGAGGAGCAGAAGGCGGACTGCCAGGAAAAGATCACCCAGTGCCAGAAAGATCTCCTCAAGACCGGCTACGACGGCGCCAAGGAAACCTGCGAATGGGACTGCGTCGACCCGAAGATTCTCATCAAAAAGCAATCAGATACAAGGTAATGGGTGATTTGATGCAGGATTGCAAGTCATATATCCCCTATCATTCATCACTTATCTTTTATCATTCATAATCACATATGCGGCTCATCGTAAACATCCCCGCCTTTAACGAGGAGGAGAAAATAGGAGAGACCATCAAACGGATACCGCGCAGTTATCCTGGGTTAGACGAGGTGATGGTACAGGTCATCGACGACGGCTCCCGCGATCGAACCGTCGAGGTCGCCAAGGAGGCGGGTGCGGATTTCGTCTACTCGAACGTGGTGAACCGCGGCATCGGCAAGACTTTCCGTCACGCCGTCAACCGCGCGCTCGAGAACGGCGCCGACATCATGGCGAACATCGACGCCGACGGTCAGTTCGATCCGAACGATATAGAGAAAATCATCCGCCCCATCCTCGACGGGAAGGCGGACCTCGTGAGCGCTGACCGGTTCTCCGACCACAAAGCCGAGAACATCCCCTTCGTGAAGGACATGCTCAACCGGCTCGCCGCCTCGCTCATCAGCTGGTTCATGAAAGCCCCCATCTCCGATCTCACCTGCGGCTTCCGCGGATATTCCCGGGAGACGCTGCTTCGGCTCAACCTGCCCGGCGGATTCACCTACACGCAGGAAGTCATCATCGACGCGATCGGCAAGGACCTCAAGGTGCTCTGGATTCCGGTCAAGGTGACCTACTTCGCGGACCGGAAGTCCCGTGTCGTGAAGAGCGTCTGGAAATACGTCAACAACAGTGCGAAGATCATCGTGAAGACCGTGCGCGACGTCCGTCCGCTCAAGTTCTTCGGCATCCCGGGACTCGCGCTCATCATCGCCGCCCTCGCCGTGTTCGCCTGGTTCCTCGTGCTCTATTTCCAGGATTACAAGATCACGCCGTTCCGCAACTGGCTCCTCGCCGCCATAACGCTCTTCCTCGTCGGTCTCCAGTTCTTCGTCTTCGCGCTCGTCGCGGACATGATCAAGACCAGCCGCAAACTCACCGAAGACATGATGTACCTCGTGAAGAAGGAGAAGTATAAAAAATAAATGTCAAAGGTCAAATTCCAAATATCAAATCAAATCCCAACCTCAGATGATCAAGATGCGATTCGGGCATTTGGACATTTTGGTCATTGATTTGATATTTCTCATTTGAATTTTGGATTTCCTATGAGAATCCTCTTCATCTCCCGCGCATACCCGCCGATTCTCGGCGGGATCGAGAACCAGAACGCTGCGCTCGCCAGGTGGCTCCCGAAGCGCGCAGAGGTCACCACGATCGCGAACAGGCGCGGGAAGAAGTTCCTGCCGATTTTCCTCCCCTACGCCACACTCGCCTCGCTCGTACTCGCGCCGCGCCACGACGTCGTCCTGCTCGGCGACGGCGTACTCGGGTGTGTCGGGTGGGCCATCAAACTCGTCTATCGGAAGAAGCCCGTCCTTTCCATCGTCCACGGTCTCGACATGAGCTATGCATCCGCGTTCTATCAGGCGCTCTGGGTGAAACGATTCCTCCCCTCGCTCGACGGCCTCATCGCGGTCAGCTGCGCCACGAGAGACCTCGGCGTCGCGCACGGCATCCCTATCGGAAAGTTTTCCGTCGTTCCGAACGGCATAGAGCCATCTGACGACTCGCAAGTCTTCTCCGAAAAGGATCCCGAGGCGCTCCTCGGCATGCCGGTTTCCGGGAAACGCATCCTGCTTACCGTCGGACGACTCGCGA
>CAYRYX010000129.1:0-1876 GCA_964428755.1 uncultured Bdellovibrionales bacterium
AAGAGACCGAGGACGCCGCTCATGCGAAACGACCGACGCCGAAAGAGAATCTCGGATTCATCTTCGGGAGCTTCGGTGCGGACGAGGAAGGAAAGCCGGCGATTCTTCTCAATGGTATCTACTACGCACCGGGGCTCGAGGACAAGGCGCAGATGGAGTCGATGCTTTCCGGCGTCGAGCGGATATTCGACGGACTGCCGATTCGAACGGTCGCCCTTGCGGGGCGGTATGGCGGGTCTTTCGGTGAGAACGCGGTTCCGGATGGGTATTCGAAAGACGCCGTGCGGCTCACGCGGCTCCGTGCGCTCGACGACGGACAGGGCGATCCGGAGACCAAAGTTTACGACGACCTCGCGACGGGGGAGGATCTCAATCGTCCGCATTGGTATGGCGGGGACGATGTGATCTGGCACAAGACCAAATGATCACACCCTCACCGCGACGCGAGAACCGCTACCCTCGACCCGATTCCCAGCACCATCCCCGGCCACGCTCGCCCGACGGCTGTCGCGAAACCAGCCCGCGTGCGAAACAACGCCGCCGGCCGGGAAGTATGTCCCGAGGTTCCAGCAGATGGAATCCTTGCCGTTTCCGTAGTCGTCGGTGACTTGGTTTGTTTCCTCGAGATTGGTGAGGAAGAGCGTCGCCCACTCTTCGATGGTGAGCCCTGATTCTCCCTGATACTGGGGATTCTCTTTCAGAAGTTTCAGATACTGGAGCGGCGTCTTGTTCGTCTCGATCCGTTTCCGTCCACCCTTCGTTTCTCCTCGGCCTTCCCGTGGGATATCGAGGTTGTCCTCGAGAAACGAGACGAGGAACCCGGGGAAGGATTGGGTTCCTTCGAGCATCTGTTGTTTGGTTTTTCCATTGTGGTCCGTCCGGTCGAAGGATTCCGGGAAGCACGAGATCTCCTGGTTCTCGTATCCCTCCCAGGTATACAGAGGATCGTTCAGGTCGAGATCGAGCGGTTTCCCGTCCGTGTCGAGAAGTGTTCCTTCTTTCTTGTGCTTGAGGATAGCTTTCTTCATCGTGTCGAAAAGACGTGCGGTCGGAAGTCCGAAGGGAGCGATCGAGAGTCTCGTGAATCCCTGTTCCGCCTTTTTTTCGAAGAATTCCCTGTTTTCAAAAAGCTTCTTCTTCACATCTTCCATCTCCGGAAAGGGACACTCCTTCCCGAGGGTATCGACGATGCCATATGTCCCCGATTCGGGGAGGATACGGAGGAGACCGAGACGATCAAGGGTCTTGGCTCTCTGCTCGTATTGTTTCGGAAACTCGGTTTCAAGCCACGTCTCGAAGGGAGAGGGGGCGTGTTCGTGTATTTGTTGTGGGGTTGGGAAGGATTCGGGCATGGGGGGAGTATAGCATGATTTTGATCATTTGCAATTGGCACTCTTGATCGAAGATTGCCAATTTTTTCATTGTACGGTAGAATCGTATGGAAACAGTATTGAAACGATATGGCACGCGATTACTACGATATTCTCGGCGTTCCGAAGACCGCGTCGCAGGACGAGGTCAAGAAAGCATTCCGCAAACAGGCGCACAAGCTGCACCCGGACAAGAGCGGCGGTGATGAGGCGAAATTCAAGGAGCTCAACGAGGCATACCAGATCCTCTCCGATCCGGAGAAGCGGAAACGGTATGATCAGTTCGGGCATGCCGGAGCGCAGAACGGGTTCGGCGGCGGGCAGGGTTTCGGCGGATTTTCGTCGCAAGGCGGATTCAATCCGAATGATTTCCAGTTCAACGGTGATTTCGGCGATATCTTTTCCGATATCTTCGGCGGCGGGTTCGGGGGTCGCGCGTCGACGCAGGCGGCGGTCGGTATGGATATCGAGACGGATATCGAGATCACCTTCGAGGAGATGGTCTC
>CAYRYX010000130.1:0-1837 GCA_964428755.1 uncultured Bdellovibrionales bacterium
AGGAATGAAATCGAGGGCGCATTCAATACCTGGATCGAGGAATACACCTCTACAACCTGAATCAGCGCTTATGGCCCGTTCCGAACTCCGGGACGGGCTTTTTTTATTTCCAGTCAGGTGGCACAATAGAGGTGTCGGAACCTGTCGGTTATTACGTAACCGGGTACGTATATAGAGAGAATATGATACTGATAGCTGTTGTTGCGGTTGTTGTCATCGCCGGGATCGTGGTTTATTTTGCGGTCCGTGAGGGCGGGGAGTAGAATGGAGGTATGAAAAGAACGATGCTCATCCTGATCGGCGTGATCGCGCTCGGATTGTCCGGCGTGGCGGGGTTCATGCTTCTCAATGAACGGCAAGATGATGAAGCCGGGTGCACGATGGAGGCGAAGATCTGTCCGGATGGGACGGCTGTGGGGCGAAGCGGTCCTGACTGCGCGTTCGCCGCGTGTCCGAGTGTTCCGGAGGGAAATAGCGCGATACGGATCACCTCGCCGGAGACGGATGCCGTCGTCGGCAGTCCGGCCACGATCCGCGGCGAGGCGAGGGGGAGTTGGTTCTTCGAAGGAAGCTTCCCGGTGCGCGTCGTCGATGGGAACGGCGTGAATCTCGGAACCGCTCCGGCGCAGGCGCTCGGCGAATGGATGACGGAGTCGTTCGTTCCGTTCGAGGTGGTGATCCCGTTCGGATTGCCCGATACTGCGTCCGGAGCGATCGTGTTCGAGAAGGACAATCCGTCCGGTCTTCCGGAAAACGCCGATGAGCTGCGCATTCCCGTTCGGTTCGCTCCTCTTGGTCGGTGAGGGAGGCCGGATATTTTTTGGCTATTACATAACCGGTTACGTATATCGATGACATGATCCTATGGAACAGATGCGGTGGTATGCGACGCTGATCAAACCCGAGTGGGCACCGCCTTCGTGGGTGTTTGGGCCGGTGTGGACGGTGCTCTATGCGATCATCCTCGTGTCGTTCGGATATGTGGCGTATCTCTTCTGGAAGAAACGGATCCCGTTTCCGGTCTTTCTTCCGTTCGCGCTCAATATCGTCTTCAATCTCGCGTTCTCGCCGATCCAATTCGGACTGGAGAACAATCTCCTCGCGGCGGTCGATATCGTGCTCGTACTCGGCATGCTCGTCTGGGCGATGGTTTCGATTTGGCCGCGCGTCCGCTGGGTCGCGCTCGTGAATATCCCGTACCTGCTCTGGGTATCATTCGCGACGATACTCCAGCTCACGATCACCTGGCTCAACCGGTAGGGGACGGTTGCATATTTTTTGCGGCGGGATATCATGGTGGGAGCACATAATACGCGGTAACGGAAGATGATATGGAACGGATGTCGATCGAAGCGAATGTCGCGATGACGAAAAAGCACCTGGATGCGATAGCGGCCGGTGTCGATGCGCAGGCGGAAACGGACGGTGCGGAGAAATATCATAAAGAGATGGCGGAAGCCGATCCGACGGCGGCCGACTTCGAACGCGGGAACCTTTCGGACGTGGAACGGAAATTCATCCACGAGCAGACGGCTCACAATATTCTCCGGACCATCGAGGACGATGAGAGTCGCGGAGGAAAGATGGTTTCGTGGCAGAGGAAGAAGGAGATGCTTCGGAACGCCCTGTTGGAAATCGACAAATCAATCGCGATCGATCCGACCGATGAGGAGCTGTCGCTCCGGGAGAAGATCGTCGGGAGGTTGGTCGATATGGAACGGTTCACGACCGAACGGCATCTTACCGACGCGGTGAACGAGCTTCTCGACAGCCCGGGTGCGTATCAGGATGCCATGAAGGAGGCGTGGGCGGCGACGCTCGAGAATTCGGAGGCGAT
>CAYRYX010000131.1:0-1836 GCA_964428755.1 uncultured Bdellovibrionales bacterium
ATATCCATCGCGGCGGAAAAACTTTTTGGTTTCGGAACATTCCCCATCACGAACTCACTTCTGCTCGCTGTCTCTTTGAGCGCGCTCCTGTCCGGGGCCGTTTTTGTTTTCCTGCGGAAGCTCGAGGAAATCCCGCGCGGGGTGCAGAACGCCGTCGAGGCGGTGTTCGAAGCGCTCCTGTCGCTCATCGAGAGCGTGACCCAGGACAAGGTGCAGGCGAGAAAGTTCTTTCCGCTCATCGCGACGATTTTCCTCTTCGTGCTCTTCTCGAATTGGGCGGGACTGCTACCGGGCGGTGGAACGATGGGAATCCATGCGGAGCACGGAGGGCATGAGACGGTCATCCCGTTCCTCCGGAGTCCGTCCGCGGATCTCAATATGACGCTTTCCCTCTCCTTGATTTCCGTTTTTTCGATCCAGTTCGCGGGTATCGCCGCCCTCGGTCTCCGCGGGTACGCATCGAAATTCTTTGTCGCGCCGTGGGCCAAGCCCTATGGGATCGGCACCGCGGTCGGACTTCTTGAGCTCATCGGGGAATTCGCGAAGATCCTTTCGTTCTCGTTCCGGCTTTTCGGAAACGTGTTCGCGGGGGAAGTGCTCCTGACTGTCATGCTCCATCTTGTTCCGTACGCCATCCCGCTCCCGTTCCTGTTTCTCGAGGTGTTCGTCGGGGTCATCCAGGCACTGGTGTTCGCGCTCCTCACGCTCGTCTTCCTCAAGATGGCGACGATCGGGCATGAGGGACATTAGGGATGGATATTGCGACGTGCGACGTGCGCATTTGGAAACAAATCCGCAGATCGCAATCCGTAATATAATTAATGCAAACATATGGATGCAGAATCGGCGAAGTTGTTGGCTGCGGCGCTTGCGATCGCGGTCGGAGCCCTGGGCCCGGGATTCGGTATCGGCCTTCTCGTTTCGAAGGGACTCGAGGCTATCGGACGGAACCCGGAAGCACAACCGAAGATCCAGACGGCGATGATCCTCGGTATCGCGTTCACGGAAGCGATCGCGATTTATGCGCTCGTGATCGCGCTCATGATATTGTTCAAGTAAACATCCGCATTCGGCGAACTCCTTCGTTGTGACCTCCGGTGCTCGACGCTGTACTTAATCAGTACAGCTTACTCCGCTCCTCGGTCACGCCTCGGATTTCATCCGAATCCGGACGTTTCCTCTGATGGAAAAGTATCTATGGAAGCACTTGTGAAACTCGGTATCGACTGGAAGCTCCTGCTCGCGCAGGCGGTGAACTTCGTCGTGCTGCTTCTCGTCCTGCGTCGGTTCGCGTACCGTCCGATGCTCGAATTCCTCGACAAGCGAGCGGAGCGGATAGAGCAGGGGCTCAAGGATGCCGAAGTGGCCGGAAAGCGACTCGAAGAGGCGGCGCGGAAGGAGGAGGAGCTCCTCGCTGCGGCACGCGAAGAGGCGAAGAATCTGGTTGCGAAGGCGGAAATCGCCGCCGAGAAGCGGGCGGAGGCGATCATGGCGCAAGTCGAGGCGAAGTCGGAGACGATCTTCGAAGAAGCGAAGAAACATGCCGAGGCGGAGCGGGAAAAGATCTTCCGCGAAGCCAAGGAGGAACTCGCGACGCTCGTGCTTTCCGCGACGGAGAAGATTCTTGGTGAGAAATCATCAGGAAAGGACAAAGAAATCGCGGAACGGTTTTTGAACGAAAAGTGATATGAAAGTATCGTCGTCACAATATGCGAAGACGCTGCTCGCGCTTTCCGATGCGGGAGACGTGTGCCGCATCGCCGCATCGTTTCTTGCGCTTGTCCGGAGAAACCGTGCGGCGAAGCGGCTTCCGGCGATCCTCCGGATGGCGGAGCG
>CAYRYX010000132.1:0-1809 GCA_964428755.1 uncultured Bdellovibrionales bacterium
ACTCGCAATGACAGGCTTAAGGTGTCGATTCGGTTTCCGGGGCAACCTCTTCGATCGCCGGTTCCTCGGTTTCCGGTATGGTTTCGGTATCAGAAACAACTGCTTCCGCCGGAGCCGTCTCCGAAAGCGGTCCAGGCATGCTCATATCGATGGCGAGAAAGTCCGACACGGCCTTTACGATCATCTCGTTTATTTCTTCCTTGGTCAGCGTGATACCGGGAGCCGTTTCTTCCGTCTTTTCTTTCCGCTGATCCGGTTCGTCTGTTATATTTCCGGAAGAATCGCCTTTTTCAGCGGATTTTCTCGTTTCCGCATCGACTTCGGTCCCGGAGAGCGATGCATACTCCTTGGATTTCTCCGGCGCGGCTTTTGTCCTGATCATCTCCTGCGCCTCCGAAAGATAGGCGATTTCACGGTCGATCACCTGCCCGATCTGTTCGATAAGATAGGACTTCAGGTCGCGCTTGCCGAGAAGCGCTTTCGGGATATCCATTTTCCCGTTTTTCCGCACCTCTTTCCACGCGCCACCGGAAATCTCGAGTGTCGTGTACGAATAAGCGGCATGATAACTCGTCGTATCCTCGGTGACGGAGTCGATCCGGAGCGCCAGGTCGAAATCGCCGATATCGGTCGAAAGAAGCTTCGCGGCGTCGGTTTTCTTCGGGATCACGGGACCGGAATCCCCGGCGGACGGAGCAAAGACCGACTGACGCAGCTCCGGACTCGCCGCGAACGCCGCCCCCGTTCCGAGGATGACCACGGAAAGTACGATCGGGAACGCGTTATTATATTTGATGAAGTCGAGGAATTTTCGCATAGAATTTTGGTTTTTTTTCTGTCATTCCGGGCTTGACCCGGAATCCAGGTCTTTTTTTTCTGGATTCCCGCCTTCGCGGGAATGACAACTTTTTTTGATTATATCATGTCAGGCGCGCTTCACACTTGCAACCGCGCCGATACCATAGAGCGCGATGAGCGGAGCGGAGAGAAATGCCATCGTGACCCCGCTCCCGTCCGGTGTGACGATAGCGGAAAAAAGAATCGCGAACAGAATCGCTCCACGCCAGTGCCGGATCCAAAACCCGGACGGGATGATTCCGATCCGCGACGAAGCCGCCATGAATACCGGCAAAAGGAATGCGAACCCGACGGAAATCGTGAGAAAAAAGACCGAGGAAATGAACTCGTCGAGTGCAAAGAGTGGCGCGACGCCCATGGGAGCAGCGAAGGAATAGAGTATGGAGAACGTGGTCGGAATAATGACGAAATACGCGAGCGCACAGCCCGCATAAAACAGAACGAGTGCGGGAATAACGTGCGCCGAAAGCGTTTTCCGCTCGTCCGGACGAAGGGCGGGCCGGAGGAACCGGACGACCGACCAGAGTCCGAACGGGAACGTCGCAAGGAGTGCGACAAGAAACGCCATCATGATCGGCGCGACAAAAGACGACACCGGCCCGAGCGCGACCACCGGAACGCCCGCCGGGATAAGCGACTCCTTGGCGGAAAGGAAGATGCGTGTCGCGAAGGACGGTCCGTCCGATGGGAAAATAAGCAACCCGGAAAATGCAAGGAAAAAAACGATCGCGAACCGGACGATCGTTTTTTTCAATGCTTCGAGTTCATGTGATATGCGGGTCATACAAACATGTCATTGCGAGCGAAGCGCGGCAATCCATACTGTTTTTTCATTCCTGGATCGCCACGCCCTTCGGGCTCGCGATGACAGAATTACAATTCGTCGAAGATGAGCATCGCCTGGTCGTCGTTGTCGTAGACGGACAGCTCGGTGGCGGAGTCGTTCTTGAT
>CAYRYX010000133.1:0-1772 GCA_964428755.1 uncultured Bdellovibrionales bacterium
GTTTATCCCGAGGGACTGCTTTCGCAATCGTCTCCGGATGAACACTCTGTTTGGTGACAGATTTTTCCGGAGAAGAGTGGGTGGTGGTTGCATGGGCGGCCGAGGGGATGATGATTTTCCAGCCGGGGTGAATCAGACTGGGATTCCTTGCCAACGAGGGATATATGCCTTTGTTGGCTTTTACCAGCGCTTCGATCGTGACGCCGTGGGCGGCAGCGATCTTGGACAGCCACTCGCCTTTTCTGACGATGTGGGTTTCCGGCTCCAGAACGGTCGGAGTGACCTTCGTTTCCGTGACTGGAAGCACTGAGGCTTTGGCTTCGGCGCTTTTCACGATCAGCTCCTCGGCCTTGGCCAGAAGCACTCCGGGGACTTCATGCCCGATTCCGACCTCCCAGAGGAGTCCGGAAATTATGGCGAACACCGCCATAAAGCTGTACAGCGTGGATTTCAGGGTCATGGTGCGCCCTCCTCTTCAAGTGAATCAAAACGGTTTTAAAAGATCCAAGGGGACAGTATAGCAGATTATTTCAATCCTGTCAAGTGTCCATGGCTTCCGTGAGCCAAGAATGGGCAGTGTAGCGCTTGCGGATGTCGGTCGCGGCTGATAGGATAGGCGAATAGAGAAATCAAAATTTCAAATGCCAAATTTCAAATCAAGCTCAAGAATACAGGCTCTCCACCCCTGTCATTCCGAGCGAGTCTTCGAGTCGAGGAATCTGTTTGACATTTTGGTTTAGGATTTGATTTGACATTTGATATTTGAGTTTTGATATTCATCCTATGAAAGCTGGCATCGTCGGGCTTCCGAATGTGGGTAAGTCGACCCTCTTCAAGGCGTTGACCAAGAAGGCTGTCGACATCCAAAACTATCCCTTCTGCACGATCGAGCCGAACGTCGGCGTGGTCGAGGTTCCGGATGCGCGTCTTTGGAAACTTTCGGAACTGTCGAAAAGCGAAAAGACCATTCCGGCAGTGTTCGAGTTCGTCGATATCGCGGGGCTCGTGAAGGGAGCGTCGGAGGGCGAGGGGCTCGGGAACAAGTTTCTCGCGAATATCCGCGAGGTGGATGCGATCGTGCAGGTCGTGCGGGTCTTCGAAAACGGGAACATCATCCATGTCCACAACCGCGTCGATCCGAAGGAGGATATCGATATCGTGAATACCGAACTCGTGCTTGCCGACCTCGAGACCGTCATCAAGCGGAAGGAGAAGACCGTGAAAGATGTGCGAGCCCGCGTGAAGGGCGCGGAGACGGAGATGAAGTGGCTTGAGGAAATTGAGGCGGTGCTCCAAACCGGAGGACTTGCGAACGCGGTCGCGCTTTCGGGCGATCCGGAGGAATCGAAAAAGTTTTTGAAAGGACTGCAGCTCCTTACCGCGAAACCGTTTCTCTATGTCTATAACATGAGCGATACGGACGCGGCCCTCTCCCCGGAACTGTCCGTACTCCCGCATGTGAGACTCGATATCAAGCTCGAGGAGGAGCTTTCGGGAATGACGGCGGAAGAAGCGACCGAAATGGGGATGGATTCGCGGATCGGCGACCTCATCATCGAAGCGTATTCGTTGCTCGGACTCGAGACCTTTTTCACGACGGGAGAGGACGAGACGCGCGCCTGGACGATCAGGCGGGGATCGACCGCCCCGCAGGCGGGTGCCGCGATCCATGGCGACTTCGAGGAGCGATTCATCCGCGCCGAGGTGATTTTCTGGGAAGATCTCCTCGCCGCGGGGTCGTGGTCCGCCGGACGGGACACAGGCACGCTCCG
>CAYRYX010000134.1:0-1763 GCA_964428755.1 uncultured Bdellovibrionales bacterium
CAGCCCAAGGAGATGCTCCCGGTCGTGGACAAGCCGGTCGTGCAGTACCTGGTCGAAGAGGCGGTCGCTTCCGGCATCGAGGAGATCATCTTCGTGACGGGGCGCGGCAAGCGGGCGATCGAGGATCACTTCGATGTGTCGTACGAACTCGAGACGACCTTGGTCGAGAAGAACAAGCACGACCTCCTCGAGGTGGTGAAGAATATTTCCGGACTCGCGAAGTTCTCGTACGTGCGGCAACCGATTCCGCTCGGCGACGGACACGCGCTGCTGCAGGCGGCGCACCTCGTCGACGACGACGAGAGCGTGCTCGTCATTTTCGGTGACTGTCTCTATGACAGCACGGTTCCGGCTTCGAAACAGCTCATCGAGGCATATGAGCAGTACCATGCGCCGATCATCGGACTTTCGGAGGTGGCTGCGGAGGACGTGTCGAAGTTCGGCGTCATCGGAGGCGAGCGGCAGGGGGAGCGGGATTGGAAGGTGACGCACATCGTTGAGAAACCGAAGCCGGAAGATGCTCCGAGCCGCGCGGTCGCGGTCGGAAAATATATCATCACGCGCGAGGTCTTTGCGGCGCTCGCGGGTATGGATTCCGGGAAATCGGGAGAGATTCGTCTCGCCGATGCGTTCGATGCGATGCTTGGGGACGGGAAGCCCCTGTACGGGCGTATGCTCGAAGGGGAGTGGCTCGACACGGGTGACAAGTTCGGGTTCCTTCGGGCGACCATCCATTACGGATTGAAACATCCGGAAGTCGGAGGGAAGCTGCGGAAGTATCTCGAAAGCCTCCATATCTCATAAGCCGGACACCATGTACTGGATCTATCTCGCGCTGTTCGTTCTCGCGGTGTTGACGCCCGAAGTGGTCACGAGGGAGGTGTTCACGGTTCCGGAAGAGGAGGCCGAAGCCCTTCTCGTACTTCTCTTCGGTTCGACCGGTTTCTTCATCTACTTCGCCAAAGAGAAGGCGCTCATCCGGCATATCCGGGAGAAACTCCGGCTCCAGCAGGAGAAGCACGACATTACGCGGGATCTGTCCGATTCGTATTCGTACATCGGCGAAGCGAACCGGAAGATGGATTTTCTCAAGGGGCTCGTCACGTCGCTTCCTACGACGCTCGATCGGCTCCGGAACGGGGAAAAAAAGAACGCGTACGAAGGACTTTCGAAGGCGATACTGCTCTTCGCGAAGACGGAGGCGTTCTCGCTCCGTATCGTCGATCGGGAACGGAAACGTGTCGAAAAGGAGATCCGCGAAGGGAAAGGGGATCCATGCTTCTCGATTGATGTCTCGGTGCTCCTCGGTTCCGATCGCGTGTTCCGGGAGGAGGACGGGTGTGTCATCGTGCGGTCGCCATCGTCGGTCGGTCCGTATGTCGCCTACCTTTCTTTCGGGAAGTCGGCGAATCATATCGAGGACAGCGGCATATTCGAGGCGTTCGCGGCGGAGGGACTTGCGATCTTCTTTCTCGAGAAGAGCTGCGACGATCTTCGTGCCGTGAAACCGGTGAAAAACGAAACGGTATCATGAGGATAGGGATCGACGCGCGCTTCTACGGATCCGTCGGGAAGGGACTCGGGCGCTATACCGAAAAGCTCATCGTCCATCTCGAGAAGATTGCGCTTCCCGGGGACGAGTTCGTCGTGTTTCTCCGGAAGGAGAATTTCGACGAGTACGTCCCGACCCGGACGACGTTCCGGAAGGTGCTCGCGGATTATCCGTGGTACGGATTCAGGGAACAGGTCGTTTTCCCGATGGT
>CAYRYX010000135.1:0-1657 GCA_964428755.1 uncultured Bdellovibrionales bacterium
ACGCCTACCATACCTACCGGTCCTCGGTCGACCTCGCGAAGGAGCGCGGGCACTACCCGCTCTACACGGGCAGCGAATACGCCTTGGGACGGATTCTCGGACACGAACGCAATTGGTTCACGAAAAACACCGGAGACGGGAAGTTGTGGGATCAGCTCTTCGACGACATGCGCCGCTACGGGACACGTTTCGGCTACCACACCGCTCCCGCCCCGAACACATCGACTGCCGGCGTCGTCGGTACGACCGCGGCGCTCCTGCCGATCTACAAGCGCTATTTCGTCGAGACCAACCTCTCCGCACCGACCGTCCGCGTCGCTCCGAAACTCGACAAGGAGAATTTCTGGTACTATAAGGAATACGTAAACATGGACATGAACGATGTCATCGACATGATGGCGGTCGTATACCGATGGGTCGACCAATCGATCAGCTTCGAGTGGATGATCGATCCGTCGCGCGTCTCCCCGGAACAATTGTTCGGATACTACATAAAGACCTGGGAAGAGGGTATCAAAACCGTCTACTACGTACGCAGCCTCTCCGGTGAAGTGAAAGACGATTGCGTCTCGTGTTCCGGATAGGGACGCGCGAGCACTATGGCAAAAGATCCGTAACCGAAGGATTATGACCGAAAAAATGCTTCAAAATCCGCTCTTCAACCCGGAAGGGGATGACCTCGTCGAGCACCGCACCATCATCAAGGGCGCGACGACCGGCCTCTTCAACCTGAATGCGACGAAATACCCGTGGGCGAAGTCGCTCTACCAGGTGATGATCGGGAATTTCTGGGTTCCGGAAAAGGTATCGGGACTCAAGGACGACGCGCGGATGTTCCGCTCCGAACTCTCGCTTGACGAGCAACGCGCCTACAAGGGCATACTCTCCTTCCTCATCTTCCTCGATTCCATCCAGACGGTGAACCTGCCGCACTTCTCCGACTACGTCACCTCTCCGGAGGTGAACCTCATCCTCTCCATCCAGGCCTACCAGGAGGCGATCCATTCCCAGTCCTATGCGACGATACTCGAATCGGTCGTGGATTCGAAGGAGCGTGAGGAGATCTACTATTTCTTCCGCACGGACAAGATCCTCCTCGAACGGAATACCTATATCGGGCAGATCTACCGAGACTTCATCGACGATCCGTCCGACAGGATGTTCTTCCGCGGCATCGTCGCCAATTTCCTCCTCGAATCGGTCTACTTCTACAACGGCTTCGCCTTCTTCGACACCATGGTCGACCACATGAAGATGCTCGCGACCGGTCGCATGATCGCCTATATCCGCCGGGACGAGCTCACCCACGTGACCATCTTCGCGAACCTCATCCGCGAGATCAAGCGCGAATTCCCGGAAATCTACGACGAGTCGCTCATCCGCGAGATGATGACCACGGCCGTCACGCAGGAAATCGAATGGAGCCGGCACATCCTCGGCGACCGCATCCCGGGTATAAACGGCGCGACGACCGAGAGCTACACCCGGTGGCTCGCGAACAACCGCCTCGCTATGCTCGGACTGGCGCCGCTCTATCCGGAAGCTGTCGAGAACCCCTACAAGCACCTCGAACGTCTCCAGGACCCGAACGCCGACAAGGGAAATTTCTTCGAGACCACCGTCGTCAATTACACCCAATCGTCGAGCATGAACGGAA
>CAYRYX010000136.1:0-1591 GCA_964428755.1 uncultured Bdellovibrionales bacterium
GATGTTCTTGCTCCAGTTCTGCACGGTGGTATAACGGACGCGCGCGTCCTTGTGTACGAAAATCTCGACGACCGCGGCGTGGAGCGATGCGCTGGTATAGATCGGGGCGGTGCATCCTTCGATGTAGTGCACGGACGAGCCTTCTTCGGCGATGATGAGCGTCCGTTCGAATTGTCCGAACCGTTCCGCGTTGATACGGAAATATGCCTGGAGCGGAAGTCCGACTTTCACGCCTTTCGGGACGTACACGAACGAACCACCCGACCAGACGGCGGTGTTGAGCGCGGAAAATTTATTGTCGGCCGTCGGGATGAGCGTGCCGAAATACTTCCGGACGATTTCCGGGTGCTTTTTCACCGCGGTGTCCATGTCGCAGAAGATGACGCCCTTCTTCGTGAGTTCCTTCTGGATGCTCTCATAGACGACTTCGCTCTCATACTGCGCGGAGACGCCGGCGAGGAACTTCCGCTCGGCTTCGGGGACCCCGATCTGGTCGTAGGTGTCCTTGATTTCCTGCGGGAGATCCGTCCATGCATCGGCATTTCCCTCGGATGCTTTGAGATAGTAGGTGATATCCTGAAAGTCGATTTTTGAGAGATCCGCGCCGAAGTTCGGCATCTTCTTTTTTGTGAACACTTCGTAGGCATGGAGCCGGATGTCTTGCATCCATGCCGGTTCCTCTTTCATATCGGAAATCTCGCGGACGATGCCCGCGCTTAACCCGCGCTTCGTCCGTTTAACGGAGCGTTCTGGCATGGAAAATCCATATTTGTAGTCGAAATCAATCGTTTCTTTCATCACGATATATCAAAATGCAAACATCAAAAATAAAAGTGACAATATAAAAAGTGAAGATTCCTGACTGTGGGTTCCCATCTTTTCATTTTGATCTTTTCATTTTTATATTGTCGAAACCGGAATGCTCGATTCTTTTCGCAAGTGTCGCGTTGCCGGTTTCGATGATGGCGCCGTTTCCCATGACGAACACCCGGTCCGGTTTGAGATAGCGGAGGATGCGGGTCGCGTGCGTGATGATGAGGATCGACGAATCGTCAGTCTTGTGTTTCAGGATGAACCGTGCGATTTTTCGGAGTGCGTCCACGTCGACGCCCGAATCGATCTCGTCGAGGATGAAGAGCGACGGTTCGAGAATGCCGGCTTGGAGGGTCTCGATCTTCTTCTTTTCGCCGCCGGAGAATCCGTCGTGCGCGGAGCGGAAGAGGAGGCTTTCCTCGATACCGAGTTCCTTGGCGTACGATTTCGCGCGGGTGCGGAGAGCGAGCGCATCCTCTTTTCCTTCGCGAGCGATACGGAGTAGATCGAGGACGGAGACCCCGGGGAGGGGAAGCGGGTTCTGGAACGAGAGGAAGATGCCGAGCTGCGCACGCTTTTCCGGCGCGAGATTCGCGATATTTTTTCCGCTAAAGAGAATTTTCCCGCCGCGGGCGACGGAAAAATCCGGATTGCCCGTGATCGCGTGGGCGAGTGTTGATTTTCCGGAGCCGTTCGGTCCCATGAGCACGGCGATCTCTCCCTTCCCGATTTCGAGAGAGAGTTTTTTCAGGATTTTTTTCCCGTCGATCGAGACGGA
>CAYRYX010000137.1:0-1548 GCA_964428755.1 uncultured Bdellovibrionales bacterium
TCGACGAGCGCATATCCCTTCCACGCGAGCGCCTGTTTCAGTATTTCCTTGGTCTGCACGATATCGCCGATGTTCGCCCGCGCGACGAAAGACGCGTCCATCGCGACCGCCATCGCCATCGGGTTGAACGGATCGACGACGACACCCTCCGGCTGGATCGGGTTCTTGAGTCCCAGCTCCGAAGTCGGCGATGCCTGCCCCTTCGTGAGGCCGTAGATCATGTTGTTGTGGACGATGTTCGTGATATCCGGATTCCGACGCATCGCATGAATGAGATGATTGCCACCCTCTCCGTACATGTCCCCGTCCCCGGACTCCGCGACGACGGTCAGATTCCGGTTCGCAAGCTTGATACCGGTCGCCGAGGGAAGCGCGCGCCCGTGAAGCCCGTTGTACATGTTCGCGTTCACGTACTGCGGCGTCTTGGCGGCCTGCCCGATACCGGAGACGAGCACGAGCGAACCCGGGTCAACACCGAGCTCGGAAAGTGCGAGTTTCACCGTGGTGAGGAGCGGGAAATTCCCGCACGCCGGACACCAGGCGATATCGGTGCCATGTGGAGCGTCAAATCTTTTTTTGTCTGCTGAATCCAACATATGGTTTCGTGATATTTCTTTTGAAAATTCCAAGTTCCAAACACCAAGTTCCAAACAATCTCAAATCTCAATTTTCAAAATTTCAAACACCTTGGTTTCAGATTTGGAATTTGATCATTGTAATTTATTTGGAGCTTGAGATTTATGATTTGGTGCTTTTGGGCACTTCCACCCTGAATAAAATAAGCAAACTCCTAAAGCTTTCTCAATTCTTCCATCGTTTCCTCCACTGAAAATGGTTCACCGGTCGATTTCAGGATCCGCTTCGAGACCTTTATTCCGAGTTCGCGGACGAGGAGATCGGCGAACTGACCGCGGTAGTTGTTCTCCACGACCACGACTTTCTTTCCTTTCAGGAGTTCCTTCACTCTCGGATTGATCGGATAGACCTGCGCGAAGTGAAGTCCACCGAGTTTTTTGCTCCGGACCGCACGGAGCTCCTCTTCAAGCACCGTCTTGTTCGAGCCGAATGACACGATCGCGATTTCCGCTTCGGCGAAATTGTCCATCTCCGTCGGCATCACCGCCTCTTCCGCCATCGCGCCCAATCGTTTCATGCGCTTTTCCATCATCTTTTCGCGCACCTCGTAGCTTTCGGTGATATGCCCGGTCTCGTCGTGTTCGTCGCTATCGACCTTGACGATTCCCTCCCCCCATCCGGGGATGCCCCGCGGAGAAATACCGTCGTCGGTGTACCGATACCGCGCATAGTCCGCATCTGTTTCGGTGATATGTTTTTGCACGGGAACCACCTCGACTAGTTTCTCGGGAATGCTCGAGAGCGAATCAAGGAAATGCTGGTCGGAGAGCACGAAGACCGGAATCTGGAATCGGTCCGCGGTCTGAAACGCCTTCTGCATCATGGCAATCCCCTCTTCCGGAACCCCGGGCGTGAAGATCGCGCGCGGAAATTCCCCGTGCCCCGCATAGAGCGCGAGGTTGAGGTCGCCCT